>JBDSMV010000036.1:0-5599 GCA_039915715.1 Rubrivivax sp.
CCCCCGGCGGCACCAGCAGTATGTTCTCGCCATCAATTAGAGGACGATAGACCATAGACGATGGACGGCATTCGGTCGTCGGTCGTCGGTCGCCTGCCCCGAGCGGCTTCGGTCAGGTCGTAGAAAGCCGGCTCCAACTCCGGAATCTTCGGCCGTTCGGCGCGCTTCAACGGGTCCAGTTCGGCCCAGCGCGAACCCAGCACGCGATAGGCGGCGATCAGCGACTGCACATGGACCTGCTTGCGCGCCACCGCCAGGTCGGTCTGGCCGGCCTTTAGGGCAAAGGCATTGGCCTTGGCGCGCTGGGCGAAGCTGGCAATGACTGGCGCATGGGCCACATCGCGCGACTCGGAGCCATCGCTGGCCGGGACATGCTGCAGGTTGTCGAAGTAGCTGCGCCAGTTGTCGGGCACGCTGCCGGGGTTGTCGAGGTAGGCCTCGTACATCTCCTCGACATAGGGCGCGTTGCCGCCGAACAGGTAGGAGTCGGCGCGTGACTGCTGCATCATGTATTCGCTCACCTTGCCGCCCCGGGTCTGCCGGCGTGGCAAATAGGTTGATCAACCTTCCGCGGCCCCGGCTGCACCGATTCGCGGATTGGCGACCCGCCTTGCATCAGGACGCTTCGGGCCGGCGCCGGAACCAACAGGCCGGCGGCGGAAACGATCGGGAGCAAGGGGACGGGAAGGAACCGAACTTCTTCGACCGGCGGACTTTAGCATCGCCTCCTCTACAGAAGCCACTCAAGGCGCACGCCTGCACTACGATCGTTCGCTCTAGTCAGCCCTGAAGGAGCCGCTCATGCGCATCAAAGCCCTGTTGGCCATCGCCGCCGTGGCGGCCACGTTCCTGACGCTGCCGCTGCACGCGCAGACCCTGCGCTGGGCGGCTCAGAACGATGTGCTGACGATGGACCCGCATTCGCAGAACCACGCCACCACCAACGCGATCCTGGCTCATGGCTACGAAGGGCTGACGCGCTACAACCGTAAGTACGAGGTCGAGCCGGCACTGGCCACCAAGTGGACCTTCATCAGCCCGACGCAGGTGCGCTTCGAGCTGCGCAAAGGCGTCAAGTTTCACGACGGCTCGCCCTTCACCGCCGACGATGTGTTGTTCTCGTTCGGCCGCATCAAGCAGCCGCAGGGCACGATGCAGATCTACGTCACCGGCATCGCCGACATCAAGAAGATCGACGACCACACGGTCGATGTGATCCTGTCGGCGCCGAACCCGATCCTGCTGCGCAACATCGTCGACTTCCGCATCATGAGCAAGGCCTGGTCCGAGAAGAACCGCTCGACCAGCGTGCAGGATTACAAGGCCAAGGAAGAGAATTTTGCATCGCGCAACGTGATGGGCACGGGGCCTTATCGCATCCTGTCGTGGCAACCTGAGCAGCGCATCACCATGACGCGCAACGACATGTGGTGGGACAAGATGCCGGGCAATGTCAAAGACGTGGTCTACACCCCGATCAAGAGCGAGTCGACCCGCGTGGCGGCACTGCTGTCGGGTGACGTGGACATGCTGACCGACGTGCCCACGCAGGACGTCGACCGTTTGCGCGCCGATCCGAAATTGAAAGTCGTCGACGGCCCCGAGGTGCGCACCATCTACCTCGCTCCCGACATGGGTTCGGCGGAATTGAAGTACGGCAGTGTCAAGGGCAAGAACCCGTTTGCCGACAAGCGCGTGCGTGAAGCGCTGAGCCTGGCGATCGACCGCGAAGCCATCAAGCGCACCATCATGCGCGGGCTGTCGATCCCGGCGGGCTCGATCGTCGCCCCGGGGGTCAATGGCAACGAGAAGGATGTCGACGCACCGGTCAAGGCCGATGTCGAACGCGCAAAGAAGTTGCTGGCCGATGCCGGCTACGGCAATGGCTTCGAGTTCGCGCTGAACTGCCCCAACAACCGCTATGTCAACGACGAGAAGATCTGCCAGGCGGTGATCGCGATGTGGGCGCGGGTCGGGCTGAAGGTCAACCTGGTGGCCGAGAACATGGCCACCTTCATTCAGAAAGTGCAGAACTTCGACAGCTCGATGTACCTGCTGGGCTGGGGCGTGGCCACCTACGACGCGCAGTATGCGATCCAGTCGTTGGCACGCACCCGAACCACCGGTGCCGACGGCAACTACAACTTCTCGAAGATCAGCGACCCGACGGTCGACCGCCTGACCGATGCGATGAAGACCGAAACCGATATCGCCAAGCGCAACGCGATGATTCGCGAGGCCCTGCTGCGCATCAAGGACGAGGTGCTGCTGATCCCGCTGCACCACCAGATCCGCCCGTGGGCGATGAAGCAGAACGTGACCACCGAGCACCGCTCCGACGACAGGCCCGAGGCGCGGCTGACGACGATCCGCTAGTCGACTCGGCTGCCGGCCGGCCGGCGACCCTGACCTGCCGGTCAACAACCCGGTGACAGGGCTCGGTCAGGCCGGCATCGAGTGGCTGATGTTCCGACCGCCCTGCATCAACAGCCGGATGCCCGACTCGGGATTGGCCAGCATCGACAGCTCGGTGGTCGGATCGCCATCGACGATCAGCAGATCGGCGTAGGCGCCAGCGACAAGCGCTCCCACCTGCCCTTCCAGCCGCATCAACCGCGCCGCGAGGATGGTGGCGCTCTGCAGCGCTTGGACTGCCGACATCGCAGGCAGGCGCAACGCGAATTCGCCCGACTGGCGTTCGTGCATGTGACCCAGCAGGTCGGTGCCGAACACCACCGGTACACCCTCGGCCATGGCGATGCGCACGGCTTCGATGCCGCAGGCTTGCACCGTCGCGAGCTTGTCCAGCATCGCCTGGCTCCAGCCCAGGCGCTGGCCTTCGTCGGCCAATGCGGCATAGGTCGAGAGTGTGGGCACCAGGTACGCCCCGTGTTGCTTCATGACCCGCGCGGTGGCTTCATCGATCAGATTGCCATGTTCGATCGACCGCACGCCCGCCTGCACCGCGCGGGTCACGGCACGTGGCGAATACGCATGCGCCAGCGCATACAGGTTCGCGGCTTCGGCTTCCTCGACCGCAGCGCGCAACTCGTCGATCGAATACTGCGTGCCGTCGATCGGGTCGGTGGGGCTGCTGATGCCGCCACCGGCCATGATCTTGATGTGGTTGGCGCCATTGCGCACCTGTTCGCGCACCGCGCGCCGCACCTCGCCGACACCGTCGGCGATCGCGCCGATCAGCCCCAGGCCGGCGCAACTGCAGAACATCTGCGAGCCGGCTGCGCCGCGCCCCACGCCCTTCGGCCGCATGTCGGCATGGCCGCCGGTCTGGGTGATCGGAAAGCCGGCGATGAAGAGCCGCGGGCCTTCGTACAGACCCTGAGCCACCGCTTCCTGCAAGCCGAAGTCGGCACCGGCTGCGTCGCGCACGGTGGTGAAGCCGCGCCGCAGCATGCCGCGCATGATCTGGCTGCTGTGGGCACCCACGAGCGACGGCGGCTGCTGCGCCAAGCCGATCAGGTCGTGCGATGCGGCCACCACGTGGACATGGGCGTCGATCAGACCGGGCAGCACCACCCGGCCGCCGGCGTCGATGCGATGTCCGGCGTCGTCGACCTGCAGAGGTTCCTGCGTGACCGTCGCGATGCGGTCGCCTTCGATGACCAGGGTGCTGTGGTCCCGCAGCACGCCGGCAGCGCTGTCGAAGACCCTGGCATTGACGATCACCTGCCGGGCCACCTGGCCCGATCCTCGCCCGGGTCCGGGGTCGCGATTCATCGCGACGAGGTTGCGATCAGCGCGCCGCAGCCGAAGCCGCTGCAGCCCCGGATGCGCCGCTGATCGCCCCTTCGGCCGCACCCGCCGATGCGGCCGCACCCGGCTTGTCTTCCAGCTTCGCCGGGAAACGTGCCGAGCCGCCGGCGCCAACGCTCACCGGTCCGTTGCCGACCGACACGCCACCGCCCACCGAACCGTCGCTGCTGGCGCCCACTCCGACACCACCGAGCCCACCGATCGGCAACGACACGCCGAAACCGATCGATCCACATCCCACCAGCAGGGCGGTAAACCCCATGGCGCCCCACATGCAGCGCAACGAGCGGCGCTTCACGCGGCCACCTTGGAGTTCACCACGTTCACTGCGCCCGACAGCGCACCGACCAGCGACAGACGACGTCGCGTGGCATCCATCTCGGTGCGCAGGCGCTGGATCAGTTGCGCCGCAGGCACCACCTGCTTGACGGCGCCGATGCCCTGCCCGCAGCCCCAGATGTCCTTCCAGGCCTTGCTCTTGCTTTCGCCGCCGCCGAAGCTCATCTTGCTGGCGTCGCTTGCGGGCAGCGCCATCGGGTCCATGCCGGCGTTGCGGATGCTGGGCGCCAGGTAGTTGCCATGCACCCCGGTGAAGAGGTTGCTGTAGACGATGTCGTCGCTGTTGCTGTCGACGATGCATTGCTTGTAGGCATCCGACGCCCGCGCTTCCTCGGTCGCGATGAAGGCCGAGCCGATGTAGGCGAAATCCGCCCCGGCGGCCAGTGCAGCCAGCACCCCGTCACCGGTCGAGATCGCGCCGCTGAGCGCCAGCGGGCCATCGAACCATTCGCGGATCTCCTGGATCAACGCGAACGGGCTCTTGACCCCGGCATGGCCCCCAGCGCCGGCTGCGACGGCGATCAAGCCGTCGGCACCCTTCTCGATCGCTTTCTTAGCGAAGGCGTTGTTGATGATGTCGTGCAGCACCACGCCGCCCCAGGCATGCACCGCGTCGTTGACATCGGTGCGGGCGCCCAAGGAGCTGATCACGATCGGAACCTTGTAGCGCGCGCAGACCTGCATGTCGTGGTCGAGCCGGTCATTGCTCTTGTGCACGATCTGGTTGATCGCGAACGGCGCTGCCTTGCGTTCAGGGTGGTCGCGGTCCCAGGCCGCCAGCGTTTCGGTGATCTCGGCCAGCCATTCGTCCAGCTGTTCGGCAGGCCGCGCATTCAGCGACGGCATCGATCCGACCACACCGGCCTTGCATTGCTCGATCACGAGCTTCGGGTTGCTGACGATGAACAGTGGCGCGCCGATGATCGGCAGCGGCAGGTTCTGCAGGATGAGCGGCAACGGCATTCAGTAAGCCTCCAGGGCCATGGCGGTGACGGACTCGGCGCCTTCGACGATGCTGTCGCGCAGCCCAGGGGCTTTGTTCAGGATGTGGTCGGCATGGAAGCGTGCGGTGGCGATCTTGGCCTGCATGAAGTTGGCTTCCTCGCCGGCGGCCAGCCGGTCTTCGGCCACCATCAGCGCACGCGCCATCTGCCATCCCGCCACCACCGTGCCGGCCAGCATCAGGTAAGGCACGCTGCCTGCGAAGACATCGTTGGGACTGGTTTTCCCCTTGTCCACCACGAAGTCGACCACGTCCAGAAACGCTTTGCGGCCAGCCGCCAGACGCTTGGCCATCGCCTTGCAGGCGACACTGTCGCGGCGGTTCAACTCTCCTTCGGTGGTCTCGATCTGCGCTGCAACGGCGCGCGCCACCGCGCCGCCATCGCGCATCGTCTTGCGACCGACGAGGTCGTTGGCCTGAATCGCAGTCGTGCCTTCGTAGATGGTCAGGATCTTGGCGTCGCGCAGGTACTGCGCTGCGCCG
>JBDSMV010000075.1:0-5127 GCA_039915715.1 Rubrivivax sp.
GGCATCGGTGAGCTTGCCGGGTTTGTTCAGCACAGCCAGCGGCATCACGGCCTTGCCGATGTCGTGCATCAGGCCGGCGATGCCCGCTTCTCGGCATTCGTCGTCGTCGCGCCCGAGCTGGCGCGACAGCGCCACCATCAGCGCGCACACCGCCACCGAGTGCATGAAACTGTAGTCGTCGGCTGACTTCAGGCGCGCCAGGCTGACGAGCGCGCCGGGGTTGCGGGCCACCGAGGCGGTGATGTCTTCCACCAGCGGCAGGCAGCGTTCGGCATTGACAGTGCGGCCCATGCGGGCTTCGGCGAACATCGCCAGCACCGATTCGCGCCCACGCTGGCAGATGGCGGCCGCCTGCTTCAACTCGTCGGCGAGTGGGCGTGATTTCGGCTGGCGTGGCGGTGGGCGCGGCGCGGCGCCTGCGGTCGGCTCAGGCGTCGCTGAAGCCGGGGATAGCGCCGGGGACAACGCCGGGGATGAAGCCGAAGCAGACGCCACATTCGACAGGGCCGGTGCGTCCGCCATCGCAGCCGCCCCTGCCGTCGCAGCCACCGCAGCCACTGCAACCGCCGCGGGTGCCCCGACATCCAGACCGTGCGCGGTGTCGATCCAGCAGTCGCACACTCCGCAGGCATGGATCTGCTGCAGGTCGATGTCGCTGGTGACGACGAACTTGGCGCGCCAGAACGGGTGCGACAACCACGACCCTTCCAGCTTGTGCAAGTGCATGCCCAGCTGCAGGTCTCTGACGGGAATTTTCTTGAGCATCGGGTCCGGCGCGTGCGTGCCCCGGGAATTGGTGGGGGCCGTGGCCGGACTATCGGCAGCGTGGGCAACGACTTGAGGATCTGGCCCCAAGTCGCCGGCGGGCGGCCCACTCTGCGCTGCTGCGCTGCGCTGCTGCCTGGCGCTCGCCGCTACATGCACCCGTCCCAATGACGCTGCGCCATCTCGAAGGCCTGCGCACCGCACTTGCGTCCCAGCTCCAGGCCGGCCACGTTGCCTTCGTAGAAATGGATGCCGCCATACAGCCGCGACTCGCCTGCTTCCTGCGCGGCTTCGCCGAAAGTTGACCAGCGCAGTTCGGTGCCGGCCGCCGCGGCCAGACCGGGCTCGACCCGCAGCGGCCCCGGCTGAACATAGGTTGCGCCAAAGGCATCGCTGCCGGTGAAGCGCTTCAGGGCCTCGGCCGCAGCCATCGAGAACGCGCTGTGGCCCGACGTGTACTCCGGAAACGGTGGCGTCGGGAAGGTGCTGACCTGATACGGCCGCCATCCTGCGCCGTCCAGCGTCGCCAGCGCGTTGCCGTCCCAACCCTGCAGCGACTTGCCGCGGCACAGGTGGCGGATCGCGGTCACTGGTCGCACGTAGTCGTAGTGGCGCTTGCACTCCCAGGTGGCGATGGCGGCGTCGTGGATCGCGTTCGACATCGCAAAGAACATCCGCGCGTCGTCGTGCAGGGTGTGCGAGTCGCGTGCGGACACATAGGCCGCAAACAGCTCCCAGTGGCCCGGCGGCAATTCGCTGCTGGGGCCATCGGCCCAGTACTCGGCGATCACCTTCTGCCGCGTGCTCAACTGCTGCTGCACCTCGGTCACGTGGCGAGCCTGGTCCAGAAAGGCCTGCGACGCCAGCGCTGCCGGCGGACCAGGGCGGAACTGGGCCGCCGAAGTCAGGGCGAACGGCCGGACGTTCTGCCACTGGGGGCCGATAAAACCCGGGATGCGCACCACCCCGCCACCATCGGCATAGCCAAGGGGCTGCCAGCGGGCGGGGGCGGTGATGTCGGCCGGGGTTGCAGGCACGGTCACCAGCATCGGCGGGTTGTGCGGCGCGTAGCCGGTGGTGTCGCCATAGACCGGCCCGGTCTTGCCGCCATAGCTGTTGCCGGCCTGGTTCGAGCCATCGCTGCGGCGGTCTTCCAGGATCGCTGTTGCGGCCAGGTTGCCGATCCCGTCGGGCGTGGTGGCATCGGTCGACTCGCTCTGCGGGTAGCGCAGGTCCTTGAACAGTTCGTCGAAGCCCACGGACTCGCTCGGGAACTGGTCTTTCAGCACCACCAGCGCGGCCTGGCTCATGGCGTGGATGCGTTCGGCATCGGTGCCGCCACTGCGGCGCAGCACGCGCAGCCGGGTCGGCAAGGCCGTGGCGTCGTAGGCGGCCCAGGCGTCGTAGATGGCGGTGTGCAGGATGGCCAGCGAACGCGCCACCATCGGCGGGCCGATGCGCGGACGGTCGGCCGGTGCGCCGGCGGCGCCCAGGTGTCGGATGGCGGCAAGGGCCGCGTGGGTCCAGGTGACTGAGATGGTGTCCATGAGGTGCGTCCGTGTTCGGTGGCGACCCCCCGGAGCGGGAAGTCGTGACCGGACTCTAGGAAGCGCCGCATGCTTGCGCGTCCCCATTCGTGGGGTGGTGTGCAGATTCACGTTGCAACCTGAACGACCGCTCGGCGCACCCACCGCCACGGCAGGGAGCCGGTTGCACAGGGCGCCCGATTGGACTAGTCTGTATACAGAATCCACCGACCACACGACTCCACTCGTCTCGATGCCCGCCACCCTGGTCCAGCTTCAGGCCACCCCCGATCTGGTCGACAGGGTCTACCGCGCGCTGCACGACGCCATCAGCGCCGGCACGCTGGCGCCGCTGGCACGCATCACTCAGGAAGACGTTGCGCGACAGTTGGCGGTGTCGCGCCAACCGGTGCTGCAGGCATTGAGACTCTTGAAGGCCGACGGCCTGCTGCAGGACGCTCCGGGCCGCGGCCTGCGGGTGGCGCCGCTGGACGCGGCGTCGATCTGCTCTGTCTACCAGATGCGCGGGTCGCTCGACACGCTGGCCGCGCGGCTGGCGGCCGGGCGACGGGCGCTGCTCGACCCGAAGCTGATCGACCGCGGTCGCAAGGCGGCACGCGGGCGCAGCGTGCCCGCAATGATCGAAGCCGACTTCGACTTTCACCGCGCCATCTATCGCGCGTCGGGCAACCCGTTGATCGAGCGCAGCGCGCAATTGCACTGGAGCCACATTCGCCGGGCGATGGGCGCGGTGCTGCAGAAATCCGCGGTGCGCGAATCGGTCTGGAACGACCACGCCGCGATCGCCGACGCCATCGCCCGCGGCAGCACTGCCACCGCCGGCCGCCTGATGCAGGCGCACGACGACAGCGCTGCCGACCACATGGCACGGCATCTGGCGCCAGTGCCAGCGCCTGCGCCATCGACTTCGACATCCACCCTTTCAACCCCTTCCTCGTTGCCCGCCAAACGACACGCCACCGGAGACCGACGATGAAACTGACCCCCGAGCAACACGCCCAGTTCGAGCGCGACGGCTACCTGTTCTTTCCCGGCCTCTTCAGCCCCGACGAGACCCGCACCCTGACCGCCGCGGTGCCCGAGCTCTACAGCCGGCGCGAGGCCTACAACGTTCGCGAAAAGGGCTCCGACGCGGTGCGCACCAACTTCGCCGCCCACCTCTACAGCAAACCTTTCGCGAAGCTGGCACGGCACCCGCGCATGGTCCAACCGGTGAGCGAGTTGCTCGGCGAAGACCTCTACATGCACCAGTTCAAGATCAACGGCAAGATGGCTTTCGAGGGCGATGTCTGGCAGTGGCACCAGGACTACGGCACCTGGCTCAACGACGACCAGATGCCCACCGAGCGGGCGATGAACGTGGCCATCTTCCTGGACGACGTGAACCCCTACAACGGTCCGTTGATGTTCATCCCGGGCAGCCACAAGCGCGGGGTGGTCGATGCCAAACACGACCTCACCACCACCAGCTACCCGCTGTGGACGGTCGACCACGGGTTGATCGCACAGCTGGTCGAACGCGCGGGCGGTCCCGGTGGGTTCGACGCCGACGGTCGGCCTGTGCCGGGTGGCATCGTCTCGCCCAACGGCCCGGCCGGATCGATGATCCTGTTCCACTCGTGTCTGGTGCATGCGTCCGGCAGCAACCTGTCGCCCTGGAACCGCGTCAGCGTCTACTTGAGCCTGTGCGCGGTGTCCAACCACATCCGGCGCTTCAAGCGGCCCGAGTTCATCGCCCACCGCGACTTCACAGCGATCGAGTGCCTGCCCGACGACTGCCTGCTGAGCGATGGCGCGGTCGACCTGCCGTGGAAGAACGGCATGCCGGGCAGTGCACTGGTGACATCGGCCGAGCCGTTCGCGAACGCACGGGCAGCCGCATGAGCTTGCACCGCCAGCTTCAGCAGCGCCAGGCCGATGGCAAGCCGATCCGCATCGGCCTGATCGGCGCCGGCAAGTTCGGCTCGATGTACCTGGCGCAGATTCCGCGCACACCGGGCGTGCATCTGGTGGGCATCGCCGACCTGGCGCCCGATGGCGCGCGCAGCAACCTGGCGCGCGTGGGTTGGGCCGACGAGCGCACGCGCGCGACCTCGCTCGACGATGCAGTCGAGCTGGGTCACACCCACATCGGCGACGACTGGCAAGCACTGGTGCGGCACCCGGCCATCGACGTGATCGTCGAATGCACCGGCCACCCGATCGCAGCGGTCGACCATTGCCTGGCTGCATTCGAGCAGCGCAAGCACGTGGTCAACGTGACGGTCGAGGCCGATGCCTTCTGCGGGCCGCTGCTGGCGCAACGCGCGGCTGAAGCCGGCGTGGTGTATTCGCTGGCATTCGGCGACCAGCCGGCCCTGATTTGCGATCTGGTCGACTGGGCCCGCACCTGCGGCTTCCCGGTGGTGGCCGCGGGGCGCGGTCACAAGTGGCTGCCGCACTTCAGCCAGTCGACCCCCGAAACCGTGTGGGGCCACTACGGCCTGACCCCGGAACAGGCCACGCGCGGTGGGCTCAACCCGAAGATGTTCAACAGCTTTCTGGACGGCTCCAAACCGTCGATCGAGTGCACTGCAGTGTCGAATGCCACGGGGCTGCAGGTTCCGTCCAACGGCCTGCTGTATCCGCCTGCCAGTGTCGAAGACATCCCGTTCGTGACGCGTCTGATCGCAGAAGGCGGGGTGCTGGAGCGAAAGGGCATGGTCGAGGTGATCTCGTCGCTGGAGAAAGACGGGCGCCAGATTCCGTACGACATCCGCATGGGCGTGTGGGTCACGGTCGAAGCCGAGACCGACTACATCAAGCACTGCTTCGA
>JBDSMV010000079.1:0-10404 GCA_039915715.1 Rubrivivax sp.
GCGACCGCCTGTCGGCTCTGGTGGAAGTGCGCGGCCATGCGGTGGTCGACAGCTGGCAACAGCGCGCGCGCAGTGGCGGCATCGCCGGGGTCGTCGAAGATCTGCTGACGCTGCACTACGACCCGATCTACCTGCGGTCGATGCAGCGCAACTTCACCCAATTCGCCGAAGCGCAGCCACTGGCATTGCCGGACGGTGATCCAGCGACGCTGAAGCAGTGCGCCCTGACACTGCTGCACGAAGGCGCGTGAAACACGCACCACGATCACGGCCCGCAATCACGGACCGAAATCACGGCCCGCAATCACGGCCCGCGCCGATCACCCCATGTGCAGGCCGCCGTTGCATGACAGTTCGGCGCCGGTGGTGAAGCCCGAATCGTCGCCCGCCAGCCACGCCACGATGGCGCCGATCTCTTCCGGCCGGCCCAGCCGCTTGACGGGAATCGTCGCAACGATCTTCTCCAGCACCTCGGGCTTGATGGCACGAACCATGTCGGTGCCGATGTAGCCGGGGCTGACGGTGTTGACCGTGACGCCCTTGGAAGCCATCTCCTGTGCCAGCGCCATCGTGAAGCCGTGCATGCCGGCCTTGGCCGCCGAATAGTTGGTCTGCCCGGCCTGGCCCTTTTCGCCGTTGACCGAACTGATCTGGATGATCCGACCCCAGCCCTTCTCGACCATGCCCGGCACCACCTGCTTGGTGACATTGAACATGCTGTTCAGGTTGGTGTCGATGACCGCGTGCCAGTCCTCGGGCGACATCTTCAGGAACATGCGGTCGCGGGTGATGCCGGCGTTGTTGACCAGGATGTCGATGGCGCCGTGCGCGTCGCGTGACTTGTTGAAGGCCTCGACGGTCGACTCCCAGTCGGCGACATTGCCCACCGACGCGTGGAACTCGAAGCCTTCGGCCTTTTGCTCGTCGAGCCACTTCTTGAAGTCGCGACTGGGTCCGCAGCCGGCGATCACGGTCAAACCTTCCTTGTGCAGGCGCTGGCAGATGGCGGTTCCGATGCCACCCATGCCACCGGTCACATAAGCCACTTTTTTGCTCATTGTTGTCTCCTGTTCAGTTGTTGGAATTGTGGAGGCGCGCGCCGCGGCGCAACACCCCTGACTGCCCTAATGGAGCGGTGCGCCGGAACGCCGTTCAGGCCTTCGCTTTCACTTTCACATAGCGGCCGGGTGCCGGCTCGATCGGCTTGAACGACGCGCTGCCGGGGACTTTCGGTGCGTCGACCTGTTTCCCTGCCTGCGAAGCAAGCCATTCCGACCAAGTGGTCCACCAACTGCCCGGGTGCTCGGTGGCACCGTCGAACCAGTCCTCGGCGCTGTCGGTCAACGCATCGTTTGTCCAATGGCTGCGCTTGCCCTTGGCCGGCGGGTTGATGACTCCGGCGATGTGGCCGCTGGCACCGAGCACGAAACGGCGCTTGCCCTTCAGAAGCGGCACCGATGCATAGGCCGCCATCCAGGGCACGATGTGGTCGTCGCGCGAGCCGTAGATGAAGAACGGTGCTTCGATCGAGCCCAGGTCCACCGCTTCGCCGCACACCGTCAACCGGCCCGGCTTCATCAGATCGTTTTGCAAGTAGGTGTGACGCAGGTACCAGCAGTACATCGGCCCCGGCAGGTTGGTGGCGTCACCGTTCCAATACAGCAGGTCGAACGGCGGCGGCGCTTCGCCTTTCAGGTAGTTCGACACGACGTAGTTCCACACCAGATCGTTCGGACGCAGGAAGCTGAAGGTGGTGGCGAGCTCGGACCCCTTCAGCAACCCCGGCCCGGTGGGCGCCTCGGCGCCAATGGTCATCTCGCGCAGCTTGACCATGTTCTCGTCGATGAAGATGTCGAGAATGCCGGTGTGGCTGAAGTCCAGCAGCGTTGTCAACAGCGTCACCGACTGCGCGGGCTGCTCTCCGCGTGCGGCAAGCACCGCCAGCGCGGTCGAGAGAATTGTGCCGCCGACGCAGAAACCCAGCGTGTTGATGGTCTTCGCGCCGGTGATCGCCTGAACGGTATGGATGGCTTCGATCGGACCGTGCTCGATGTAGTCGTCCCAGGTCTTGCCGACCATCGACTCGTCGGGGTTGCGCCAGCTGACGACGAACGTGCGGTGACCCTGTTCGACCGTGTGGCGAATGATCGAATTGGCGGGCTGCAGGTCGAGGATGTAGTACTTGTTGATGCAGGGTGGCACGAACAGCATCGGGCGCTCATGCACCTTCGCGGTCTTGCCTTCGGGGGCGATCGGCGCGTACTCGATCAACTGCAAGAAGTCGTTCTCGTAGACCACGCTGCCTGCGGTGGTGGCGACGTTGCGCCCGACCTCGAACACCGATTCGTCGGTTTGCGACACGTGACCCCGCTGCATGTCCTGCATCAGCATCTGCAACCCGGCGCCCAGGCTCTGACCCTGGGTGTCAACCGCCTTCTTCAGGGCTTCGGGGTTCAACGCCAGTTGGTTGCTGGGGCTGGCGGCATCGATCCACTGCTGCACCGCAAACTTGACCCGGGCGCGGGTCTTGTCGTCGCCTTCAACGGTCTCGGCCATCTGCATCAGCGTCTGGGCGTTCAGCAGGTACATGCGGGCAATGAATGACGAAACCGGGTTCTGCGTCCATTCGGCAGCGCCGAAGCGGCGGTCGGGCAGCGGTTTTTGCGAAACCAGGGGGGCTTGCGCTGCGCCAACCTGACCCGGTAGCGACACCGGCATCGAAACCAGCGACTGGTTCCAGACCTCGCTGGCCTGACGCAGATAGTCGCCCTGCAAACGCGCCAAGGTGGGCAGGGTTGCACCGCCACCGCCATGCACCGACTTCAGCAGGCCGCCGAAGATGCGGTTGTAGTCGGCAGGCGACTCGGGCAGCACATGGGGCGCCCTGGGCGCAGGGTCCGCAGCCGGCGCGGCCGCTGGCGGGGTTGCAGCCCCGGTGGTTGCAACCCCGGTGGTGGCTGCGGTCGGGCTGCTGTGCTTGTTGCTGCTCTCGTGGCGGCTCGCGTCGGGACGTTTGCTGCCACTCTTGCGGGTTGTCGTCTTGGGTGCAGGGTTTCTGGTGCTCATGGTGTCGTGTCTCCGGTGGGTACGGGCTCTGCGGCCCCATGCCGCACGGCCGTCGAGGCCTGTGCCATCCTCAGGCTCCGAATCTACAGGCCCCGCCGGTGGTCGGACAAGGCCGTCGGTTGAAAGCGGCCTCCGCCGCCGGCGACGACGAGGGACCCTTCCGATGTACCTGGTGGCGATTGCCTGGATTTACGTGGTGCTGATGATGGCGGTGACCGAAGCGCAGTCCACCCAGGGCACGGTGTTGGGCGCGATCGTCACCTTCGTGCTCTATGGGGTGTTGCCACTGTCGGTGGTGCTGTACATCCTGGGTGCGCCGGGCCGGCGCAAGCGGCGGCGGGCTGCTGAGCAGATGCTGCAGGTCGGTTCGTCCCCCGCCGAGGACATCAGCCGCCCAACGGAAAACGGCAGCTAGGCCGCATCGGGGCAGCGGTCGGGCTGGGTGCTGCTGAAAGCGTCGAGCTGCATGCAGGCGTCGAAGACACGCATCACCTGCGGCACGTGGTCCAGGCGGGCCTCGAAGCGCTGGGCGTTGAAGATCTGTGGCACCAGCGTGATGTCCGCGAGTGTCGGCGCGTCGCCGTGGCAGTAGGTGGAAGGCTGCGCGGCCAGTTGTCGCTCCACCACCTCGAGCCCGCTTTCGACCCAGTGCCGGTACCAGCGGTTCTTGTCGTCTTCGGACACCTTCAAGTCGTGCACCAGGTAGCGCAGCACCCGCAAGTTGTTCAGCGGATGAATTTCGCAGGCGATGTCCAGCGACAGTGCCCGCACCCGGGCCCGTCCGGCGGCATCGGCTGGCAGCAGCGCAGGCTCGGGATGCATCTCGTCCAGGTACTCGATGATCGCCAACGACTGCGACAGGGTCAGGTCCCCGTCCTGCAGCAGTGGCACCAACCGGCTCGGTGAGAGATCGGCGAACGGCGCCTTCTTCTGTTCACTCTTGACCAGGTGCACCGGCACGTAGTCGAAGGCCAGGCCCTTCAACGCGAGCGCGATCCGCACCCGATAAGAAGCGGATGAACGGAAGTAACCGTGGAGCTGCATGGTGAGCCTGCCGGTTGCGTGCGTCAGCGGTCAGCGGTCAGCGGTCAGCGCACCGCGACCTTCAGCGATCCGAGCCCGGCGATGCTGCCTTCCATCACGTCGCCCTGCGTCACCGCACCGACCCCGGCCGGCGTGCCGGTGAAGATCAGGTCACCGGGTTGCAGCAGCCACGCCGCGCTCAGGTGCTCGATCGATTCGGCGATGCTCCAGATCAGGTCCGACAGGTCGCCCTGCTGGCGCATCTCGCCGTTGACCGACAGCGTGATCGCTCCCTTCAGCATGTCGCCGGCGCGGGCCGCGGGCACCAGCGGACCGATCGGCGCGCTCTGCTCGAAGGCCTTGCCGATCTCCCAGGGGCGGCCCTGCTTCTTGGCTTCACCTTGCAGATCGCGCCGGGTCATGTCGAGCCCAATCGCATAACCCCAGATGTGGCTGGCCGCATCGGCGGCCTTGATGTCGCGCCCGCCGGTGCCAAGCGCCACCACCAGTTCGATTTCGTGGTGCAGGTTCTGCGTCAGCGACGGGTAGTCGATGGCACCGACTTCGCCATCCGCCACCGGCACCAGCGAGTCGGCCGGTTTCATGAAGAAGAACGGCGGTTCGCGTCCGCTGAAGCCCATCTCCTTGGCATGCTCGGCATAGTTGCGGCCGACGCAGTAGATGCGGTGCACCGGGTACTGCTCGCCACCGGCGACCGGAATGGCGACGGGGGCGGGGGCGTCGATGACGAAGTTCATGGGCACAGTTCACGATGGCGCGTGCAAGCCGCACGTCACGGCCATGATGCCATGCGACGTGAGGCGGCCGGCTCTCAGCGCCGGTCTTGAAAGGTTCGAGAGTCGGTTCGGCGCGAGCCGCGAGGCACGGGTCGGAGCCGGGGTCGGAAAAGCAGCGCGCCGCTACACTGCCGCCGATGGATTTGCCGCGCCGCATCACGCATTGCCGGGTCTGCGGCGCAGCCACCGAATATCGCGTGCCGCCCGACGACAACCGGGAACGTGCCACCTGCACTGGCTGCGGCGAGATCCACTACGAGAATCCGCTCACCGTTGTCGGCACGCTGCCGGTGTGGGGCGAGCAGGTGCTGCTGTGCCGCCGCAACATCGAACCGCGCTACGGCCTGTGGACCCTACCGGCGGGCTTCCTGGAGCTGGGCGAATCGACCGGCGATGGTGCGGTCCGCGAAACCGTCGAAGAAGCCGGCGCCCACATCGAATTGCAGGGCTTGTACACGCTGTTGAACGTGGTGCGAGTGGGCCAGGTGCACTTGTTCTACCGCGCTCGCATGCTGGACACCCACCTGGAGCCGGGGCCGGAGACGATCGAGGCCCGGCTCTTCGATGAAACCGACGTTCCCTGGAACGAGTTGGCCTTTCGCACCGTGCGGCAAACGCTCGAGCACTACTACGCCGACCGGCGCCGGGGTGAATTTCCGGTGCACGCCGGCGACATCGCTTGAGACCCGGACGGCCGAAGCCGCGGTCTGACTTTCGGCGCGGCATCAGACCACCGCGGGCCCAGTCGCGCCATCGAATCCCAGCGACCACAACACCTGCAGATCGGCCGCGTCGTCGATGCCTTCAGCCAGCGCCGTCAACGACAGGCCGTGGATCAGCGCCACCAGGCTGCGCGCATAGCCCCGCACCGCGACATGGGTGGCGGCGCCTCGCAGATGTCGCGCATCGACCTTGACGTAGTCGACCCCCACCTCGTGCAGCCCCGGCAGTTGCTGCGGTGTGGTTCCAGCATGCTCGACGCCCAGCTTCGCCCCCAACGGGCGCCATAGCGCCGCCGCCGCGGCCAGCGGCGCGTACCCACCGGGGCGGGCACCCTCGATGCACTCGATCGACATCAGCCGTGCGGCCTGCGGCGCAGCCTGCAGCCGACGCGCCACCTCGCGAACGAAGCCGGGATCGGACACCGACGCCAGCGCGGCATGCACCGAGCGTGCCTGGCCGTCCGATGCACAAGCCTGCAGCGCCAGTGACAGCGCGGCCAGGTCGACCTGCGGCAGCAGCCGACTGCGGTGCGCCAGCGCCAGCCAGCGAGCGGCTGCCTGGTAGTCGCCGCCGACCTGCAACTGCACCCGCAGCGGACATTCCAGATGGATCAGCTGCCCGTCGCGGTCGACCACACGGAACTCCGCCAGCCGCGTGCGTCCTTTGCTCAGCGCCGCCGCGATCTGCTGCCGCCACACGCGCGCGCCGGCACGGCTGACCGAGCCAGCGTCGACGCTCGCGGGGGAGCCGGACACGTCGGCCGGTCGTTCGGCGTCGGCCGACGACGGGGCCGCCGCCACCCGCGTGACGTCGGCGCCGGCTTCGGCATGCGCCAACGCCGCATCGGCGCTTGCGAGCGCGTCGCCAGAGCCGATGTCGTACAGGCCATCGGCCGCGCCAACCGCGGCTTCGGCCCCGCCGGCGCGCAACACCGGCGACGAGGCGAGCGTGGTTCGCAACGAATCGACAGTCTCATCGGCCACCCCCGACACCGGCAGGCAGAGAGCAAAATCCGAGCCGTTGAGGCGGCCCGCGAAGGTGCCCGGCACCCGGTCGACATAGGTCAGCAGCATGTCAGCCACGGTGCGCAGCAACTGGTCGGTGGCGTCGTGTCCGAGCCTCACATTGAGTGCATCCAGCTCCAGGACGCGCACAAGGATCAGTGCAGCGCCTGGGCCGCCGGCTTCGGCCAGGCGTTGCTGCAGCCTGGCGACGAAATGCGCCCGCACCGGCAACCCCGTGCCAGCGTCCTGCTGAGCCTGCCGCTGAAGCAGCGACACCTGCTCGGCTTGCGCGGCGAAGACCTCGCGCAAGCGCCGCACCAGCGCGTTCATGCTGCGCGTCAGATCTCGCAGCTCGGGCAGGCGCGGCTCAGGAGCCTCGACAAAACGGCCTCGCCCCAAGGCTTCCGCTTGCTGCACCGTGGCCCGCAGTGGGCGCAGCCACAGTCGCAGGGTGGCGAACACCACCGCTGCGGACACCAGCGCCAGACCCAGCACCAACCAGATCGTGCGTCGCAGCGCGTCCCACAGCGCGTCCTGCACTCCTTGCGCATGCGACAGCACCTGCAGGCGGCCCAGCGGCTGCCAACCCGCACTGACCAGCGCCTGACCGGTGTCGGCATCGACCGGCAACAACGCGCTGAACCAGGCCGGCGCCGTTCCGGTTGGCGGTGCCTGCTGCAAGTCGATCAGCATCTGCCCGTCGGCCGCCTGCAGCGTGATGCGACCGTAGTGCCCGAGGTCGAATTGCGCCGCAGCCACGGTGCGCAACGCAGTCATGTCGCCGCCCTGCTGCGACAGCGCCAGCGCCAGCGAGGCCGCCGCGTCGCGGTTGCGCAACTCCAGTTGCCGCTGCAGCACGTCGCGCGCGCCCAGGCTGTGAATCGCCAGGCTGCCCAGCAGCGCCAGCAGCAGCATTGACACGACGAGCAGCGCGAGCCTGCGGGACAGGGTCATCTGCAGCCACCGTGGGTCATGGAAAGCCTTCCTCGCGGGTTCTGAGCCAGACCTCGCGCCAGCGCGACAGCCGCACCAGCGGATCGCCGGCAGGCTGGCTGCCCTGCCACAGGCCTTCGGCATTGAAGCTGAAGACCGGAATCAGGTCGGGCCGCTGCGAGGCCCGCAACACCTCGGGTCGCAGATTGTCGAGCACCAGCGGGTCTGCAGCCGCCGGATCGTCTGCGGTCTGCAGGGCCAGCGGCAGCACAGATGGGGTGCCTGCGCGTGTCGTGGGTGCGGCGAGCGCCGCAGTCGGAGCCGCTGGGATTCCGTGTACCGCCAGCACCATGTGCGGCTGCGCGACATTCAGCCCCGGCATCCTCGCGCGCACATAGACGAGTTGCAGGCGCTGCGGCGCCACACCTGCGGCCAACAGGGTCGCGTACTTCGCGATTGCATAGTCCTCGCAATCGCCACGGCCCTGCTGCAGCGACTCCAGCGGGCTGGCCCAATAGTCCTCCTGACCCCAGACCTGCAAATCGGTCTGAAAGGTGATGCGGTGGTTGTAGAAATCGTTGACGAGCTTCAGCCTGGCACCGTCGTCGACTTGCGCGGCTTCCCTGAGCAGAGCTTGCAACGCCGGCAGCGCCGCGACCGCCGCGGGGCCGCGACGCTCGGCCGCCGCCGCCATGCGGGCGGCGTCCCAGGCCTGCGCAGATGCCGGCAGAAGGACGGCGGCAGCCACGACGGCGCAGACCGCAGAGCACCGCGAAACGGTGCGCAGGAGCCAGCAAAGGTGCCGTCGCCTCGCCCTTCCGCGTAACCGGACCGATGGCAGGTGAGCGGGCGCGACGGCCGCAGACATCGGGGCAGTTCACGGCGTCCTGGGCATGGCCCTTCAGATCGTCCATTCGGCGCCGCACTTGAGGTGAATCAGGGCCGAGGTCGACAGCAAACGGCGTTGCGACCCCATAAAGCACGAAGCCCGCACAGGGCGGGCTTCGAATGCGGTTGCGGAGGATCAGGCCGTCGCGGCGCGCAGCCTCAGCGAAAACTCCTGCAGAGCAGCGATGCCGCTTTCCTCAGCCTTGCGGCACCAGGCCTGCAGGTCGGCCACCAACTGCTCGGCTGACACACCGGTGCGGGTCCACAGCGCGCGCAGCTCTTCGCGCATCGTGACGAGCTTGGCAAGCTGCGGGCTGTTGCGCAGCGCCAGTGCCAGGCTCGGCTTGATGCCCTGCGGAATCTTGTCGTCGTCGCGATGCAGCCAGGCTTTGGCCGCCTTCAGATTGCGCAGGTGCAGTGAATGCCCGTCGCCGTGTCCGGCGGCAGCGCCCTGCGCCTTGAGTTGGCTCATCTCGCTGGACACCGCCGCCTTGACGTTGGAGGCGTAACGGGCCATGACCTCGTAACGGTTGGCGATGATCGCTTCGAGTGTCTTGCCGTCGGCCTGGGCCTTGACCTCGCCCAGTTCCAGACGCGGTGCCGTCTTGCGCACCGTGGCCAGGCCCACCAGTTCCAGACTGCGGATGTAAAGCCAGCCGATGTCGAACTCGTACGGCTTGACCGACATCTTGGCCGAGGTCGGGTAGGTGTGGTGGTTGTTGTGCAACTCTTCGCCACCGATCAGGATGCCCCAGGGCGACAGGTTGGTCGAGGCGTCGACCGCCTCGAAGTTGCGATAGCCCCACCAGTGGCCGAGGCCGTTGATGATGCCGGCCGCGGTGATCGGGATCCAGGCCATCTGCAGAGCCCAGATCGCGGCACCGGCAGCACCGAACAACACCACGTTCACCACCAGCATCAGGCCCACGCCCTGCCAGCTGAAGCGAGTGTAGAGATTGCGCTCGATCCAGTCGTCAGGCGTGTTGTGCCCGTATTTGGTCATCGTCTCGGTAACCTTGGACTCGGCGCGGTAGAGCTCGGCGCCGGTCAGCAACACGGTCTTGATGCCGCGCGTCTGCGGGCTGTGCGGGTCTTCTTCGGTTTCGCACTTGGCGTGGTGCTTGCGGTGAATGGCCACCCATTCCTTGGTCACCATGCCGGTGGTCAGCCACAGCCAGCCCCGAAAGAAATGCGAGATCAACGGGTGCAGCTCGAGCGCGCGATGCGCCTGGGAGCGGTGCAGGTAGATCGTCACTGCGGCAATGGTGATGTGGGTGAACACCAAAGCCACCAACACCATCTGCCACCCCGACGCCGCCAGCAAGCCATTGGCCAGCCATTCCACTACCGCGTCGTGCGCAAGCCACATCTGTTCCATCAACGGTTTCCTCGGATCGGGTGTGATCGAATCAATCCAATATTGTAACGAAGCAGTCCGCAACGGCCCATTCTGAAAAACTGGCGAAATCAGCTTGGAAAAGCGGAACGACGGCAGAACGACAGCAGAACGACAGTAGAACTACGTTGCAAGGCAGCTGATCTCATCGAATTGACGTTAGATGGCGACGGTAGCTCTGAATTTCAACGACGTTGCCACACGGCGGCGAAAAACCCGTCGGTTCGGTGCACATGGGGCCAGAGGCGCAGATAGGACCCGCTAACCAGCGCCTGCACGTCCGCCACGCGCCCTGTCTCGAGTGCCAGCGCGGCTGGAACCGGTTCGAACTGCTGCCCGTCGGATGCCGTGAAGGCATCGGCCACGGCCTCGTTTTCGGCCACCAGCAGGCTGCAGGTGGTATAAACCAGCCGTCCACCGGGCTTCAGCAATCGCGCCGCACCCGCCAGGATGGCCGCCTGTGTGGCAGCCGCTGCCTTGACCATTTGCGGCGACTGGCGCCACTTCAGGTCGGGGTGGCGGCGCAGCGTTCCCAACCCCGAGCAAGGCGCATCGACCAGCACGCGGTCGATCT
>JBDSMV010000141.1:0-17369 GCA_039915715.1 Rubrivivax sp.
CTGCGGCGACCTGCAGGTGGCCGTGCCGGCACAGCTGGTGGAGGCGGTGCGCCGGGTGCCCGCCAGCGATCTGCTGCGGGGCCACGACACGCACACCCTGCCGGTCGATGGCGAATCGCTGCCCTTCTACTGGCTCGACGCGCTGCTGCAAGCCGGAACCCACCACGCATCCGACAGCCGCGGCCAGACCGTGGTGGTGGTGCGCAGTGCCGCCCAGCGCGTGGTGGTGCAGGTCGACGAGGTGGTGGGCAACCAGGAGGTGGTGGTCAAGAACGTCGGCCATCAGCTGTCGCACCTGCCGGGTCTGGCGGGGGTGACGCTGCTGCCGTCGGGCGCCGTGGCGCTGATCTACAACCCGGTGGCGTTGGTGGCGGTGTATGCCGATGCCGCGCACGCCCGGGCCGATGGGCGCCGAAGCGCCGCGGCGACGCCAGCCGATGGCGAGAGCGGTGCCACAGAAATCGAATTTGCCATCCCGCCTCCACTCCAAGCGGTTGCGACACCGCCCCGCGCACCGCTCGTGATGGTGGTCGACGACTCGCTGACGGTGCGCCGCATCACGCAGCGCCTGCTGCTGCGCGAGGGCTACCGCGTGGTGACCGCCAAGGACGGGCTGGACGCGCTGGAACGCCTGGCCGAAGAACGCCCCGCGGTGCTGCTGTCGGACATCGAGATGCCGCGCATGGACGGCTTCGATCTGCTGCGCAATGTGCGTGCCGACCCGCGCCTGGCCGGGCTGCCGGTGGTGATGATCACCTCGCGCATCGCCCAGAAGCACCGCGACCATGCCTTCGAGCTGGGTGTCGACCATTACCTGGGCAAGCCGTACTCCGAAGACGAATTGCTGCATTGGGTGGCGCGGCATGTCGACGCCGACATTCCGGCCTGATCCGGCGTTGCGCACCACCGGCCCGGAACCCGCCGGCGGCTGTGCCACTGCTTCCGGGGCCTGCCTGGCGGAGATTGCCGAACGGCTGGCGGGGCTCACCGCGCAGCGCGACCACGACACGCTCGACAGCGGTCTGGTGAGCGCGCTGATGTCGTGTCTGTCGCTTTCTGAAGTGGCCGTGCATCGCGTGGTGGGGGAGCAGGCCGAGCAGCGCTGGCTCACCACCGCGCGCGCCGCGCCGGGGCAGCCGGCATCGGTCGCGGCCACCGCCTGGCTCGATGTCGATTCGCTGCCGCTGCTTGACGCCGAGCCGCTCCGTCGCAGCTGCCTGGACCTGCGCCGGGCGATGCTGCTGCCGGGCGCGCCGTCGGTGGCCTTGTTCCCGATCGGCTCGGCCGACAGCGCGCTGCCCACCGGGGTGTTGGAGGTGGCTGGCGCCGTGTCACTGACAGCCGAGCAGTCGCGGCTCGTGACCGCCACGCTGCAGGTGTGCTGCAACCTGCACGGGCTGCTGGACTACAGCGAACGCGATTCGTTGACCGGCCTGCTGAACCGCAAGAGCTTCGACGAAAACTTCCTGCGCCTGGCGTTGCCGCCGCCCGTGGCCGCCGACGATGCGACCAGCAATGCAGGCGGCGGCCTGCGGCGCCATGCCGCGGCCGGTAGCGGCTGGCTGGCGGTCATCGACATCGACCATTTCAAGCGCGTCAACGACAACCACGGCCACCTGATCGGCGACGAGGTGCTGCTGTTGCTGGCGCGGCTGATGCAGTCCACGTTCCGCATTCGCGACCGCCTCTACCGCTTCGGCGGCGAAGAGTTCGTGGTGCTGATGCGCTGCGCCGACGCTGCCGATGCCGCCGCTGCGATGGAACGGCTGCGGGCCGCGGTCGAGGCCTACACCTTTCCGCAGGCCGGGCGCATCACCGTCAGCATCGGCTTCACCGGCGTGCGCTCCGACGACGCCCCGAGTGCGGCCTTCGAACGCGCCGACCGCGCGGTCTACTACGCCAAGCAGAACGGCAGGAACCGGGTCGGCCACCACGAATCGCTGGTGGGATCGGGTGCGTTGATCGAGTCCGAGCGGTCCAGCGAGGTCGAGCTGTTTTGAAATCGACTCAGCTGCTCGCTTTGACCACCGCATAGCGTTGCAGCGTCGCCTTGCGCGCTTCGGCGTGGTCGACGATGGGCAGCGGGTAGTCGCGGCCGAGGGTGATGCCGGCTTCTTCCAGGTCCAGCGGGCGCGCCAGCCAGGGTGCGTGCAGCAGCTTGTCGGGCAGGCGGCTCAACTGCGGCAGGTAGCGGCGGATGAAGCGGCCATCGGGGTCGAACTTTTCGCTCTGCGCGGTCGGGTTGAAGATGCGGAAGTAGGGCTGCGCGTCGGTGCCGGTCGACGCGGCCCATTGCCAGCCACCGTTGTTCGAAGCCAGCTCGAAGTCGTTCAGGTGCAGCGCGAAATAGGCTTCGCCGCGGCGCCAGTCGAGGCCCAGGTCCTTGGTCAAAAAGCTCGCGACCACCATTCGCAGCCGGTTGTGCATGTAGCCGCTCTGGTTGATCTGGCGCATGGCCGCGTCCACCAGCGGGTAGCCGGTCGCGCCATTGCACCAGGCGTCGAAACGGGCATCCGCCGCCTTGCCGTGATCCCATTTGATGCGGTCGTACGCCGGCTTGAAAGCATGGTCCACCACCTGCGGGTGGTGGTGCAGCACCTGGTGGTAGAAGTCGCGCCAGATCAGTTCTGACAGCCACACCGCCGCGCCGTTCGAGCCCGCATCGGCGCGCGTTTTGGCTTCCCGCGCCAGCTGTCGGATCGACAACGTGCCGAAGCGCAGGTGCACACCGAGGTAGCTCGGCCCCTTGATGGCAGGAAAGTTCCGCGCTTCGCCGTAGTCGTCGATGCGCTCCAGAAAATCGGCCAGCATCGCCTGGCCCGCTGGCGCGCCCCCGGGCAGGCCGATCTCGTGCAGGTTGGTGGGCTCGAACCCCAGCGACTGCAAGGTGGGCATGGCGCTGTGAGGCGCGTGTGGAATCGCCGTCGGGATCGCTGCCAGCGCGGCACCGTGGCGCTCGATCGGGTAGGCGCCGAGGTAGAAGCGGTCGGCCTTCTCCAGCCAGGCGCTCTTGTACGGCGTGTAGACCGAAAACGGCGTGTCGTTCTTGGTCATCACCTCGTTGCGCTCGAACACCACATGGTCCTTCATGGTGTGCAGCGCCACCCCGCGGTCGGCCAGCGCGCCGCGCACCTGGGCGTCGCGGTCGATCGCGGCCGGGTCGTCATCGTGGCTCGCATACACCGCCTGGACGCCCAGCTCGGACGCCAGCTGCGGGACCAGCGCTGCGGCACGGCCGTGGCGCAAGATCAGGCCCGCGCCCTCGACCCCTTGTGCAGCGGCGATGCGGCGCAGGTCGGTGTCGACTGCGGCCACGCTGTCGTGGATGAATTCCACCCGCCGGTCGGCGCGCCGACCCTGCTCGATCAGCGGGTCGAGGATGTCGGTGTCGTAGATGAACATGCACCACACCTGGCGGGCTTCGCGCAGAGCGTGGTACAGGGCGGCGTGGTCGTCGGTGCGCAGGTCGCGGCGCAGCCAGACCAGCGCCCGATCGAGGCTGGGAATGGTGCCGGGATGGTTCATGGGCGGTAGTGTGATGCGGAGTGTCATGCGAACACCCGCACCCTAGAATGCCCCCATGCCCACCGGCGAGCCCATCGACCTCACGAACCAGTTTCTGATCGCCATGCCCGGCATGGCCGACGACACGTTTGCTGGCACGGTCATCTACCTGTGCGAACACACCGCGAACGGCGCGCTCGGGCTCGTGATCAACAAGCCGATCGACATCAAGCTGCGCAACCTGTTCGAGAAGGTCGACTTGAGCGTGCCTGGCGATGAGATTGGCGATCAGCCGGTCTACTTCGGAGGGCCGATCCAGACCGAGCGCGGCTTCGTGCTGCATGAAAAGCAAGGTGGCGAACCCAGCCATTACGGCTCCACCCTGTCGGTGCCCAACGGCTTGGCGATGACCACCAGCAAGGACGTGCTCGAAGCGATGGCCGATGGCGCCGGCCCGCGCCGGGTGCTGATCATGCTCGGCTACAGCGGCTGGCAAGCGGGGCAGCTCGAAGACGAGTTGGGCCGCAACGGCTGGCTGACGGTCGACGCCGATCCGGCGGTGATCTTCGACACCCCGATCGAGCAGCGCTACGACCGCGCCTTGTCGTTGCTGGGCTTCGACCCTCGCATGTTGTCGCAGGACGCCGGGCATGCCTGACAGCGTGCGGTGGCGGGCGTGACGGTTCAGGCGCAGACCCTGCTGGCTTTCGATTTCGGTTTGCGGCGCATCGGGGTCGCGGTCGGCAACACGCAACTGCGGCAGGCGCAGCCGCTGCGTACCCTGGCGGTTGATGGCGATGCGGCATTCGCGGCCATCGCTGCATTGATCGGTGAATGGCAGCCGAATGCGCTGGTGGTGGGCGTGCCATTCCACCCCGATGGCGCAGCGCACGAGAACACCGAGCGGGCGCTGCGCTTCGCACGCCGCCTGCGCGGCCGCACGGGGTTGCCGGTGCACGAGGTCGACGAGCGCTACACCACCACCGCCGCTCGCGAATCCGGAGCCGTCGATCTGGATGCGGCCTCGGCCGCGCTGATCCTGCAGCAGCACTTCGATCAGCTGTGCGTTCTGGTTGTGCCAAAGGTGCAAGTGGCTGCAACCGATGCCTGAACTCGACGCCGAGGCTCTCTATGCCAAGCTGCGAATGCAGGTGCGCGACCTGCTGCACCGACTGCCGCAGCCGCGCGCGCTGGTGGGCATCTGGTCGGGCGGGGCGTGGCTGGCCGAGCGCCTGCAGACCGATCTGCAAGCCGAGCTGCAACTGAGCGGCGATGCTCCCGGCGTGATCAGCAGCACCCTGCACCGCGACGACTTCCACGCCCGCGGTTTGTCGGCCGCCACCGACGTGACGAGCCTGCCGTTCGCGATCGACGGCTGCCACATCGTTCTCGTCGACGATGTGCTCTACACCGGCCGCACGGTGCGCGCGGTGGTCAACGAACTGTTCGACTTCGGCCGCCCGGCCAGCGTCACCCTGGCAGTGCTGGTCGACCGCGGCGGGCGTGAGTTGCCGATGGCGGCCGAGGTGGCTGCGCTGCGGATCGAGCCGGCGGCTTTGCCGTCGGGGGGCCGGCTGGCGCTGGCCCGGGACGGTGGCGGCAGGTTCAGCTTCGCCATGCAACCGCCCAAGGGTGCCGACTGATGCGGTCGCGCCGCAACCCGCAGCTCAACAGCCACGGCGAGCTGATCCACCTGCTGTCGATCGAGGGCCTGCCGAAGGCGGTGCTGACGCAGATCCTGGACACCGCGGGCACCTTCTTGTCGGTCAACGACCGCGAGGTCAAGAAGGTGCCGCTGTTGCGAGGCAAGAGCGTCTTCAACCTGTTCTTCGAGAACAGCACCCGCACCCGCACCACCTTCGAGATCGCGGCCAAACGGCTGAGCGCCGATGTCATCAACCTCGACATCGCCCGCAGCAGCACCGCCAAGGGTGAGAGCCTGCTCGACACCATCGCCAACCTGTCGGCGATGCATGCCGACATGTTCATCGTGCGCCATGCCGAAAGCGGCGCGCCGTACCTGATTGCGCAGCATGTGGCGCCGCATGTGCATGTGGTCAACGCTGGTGATGGCCGCCACCAGCACCCGACGCAGGCGCTGCTGGACATGTATGCGATCCGCCACTACAAGCGCGACTTCACGCAGCTGCGAGTGGCGATCGTCGGCGACATCGTGCATTCGCGCGTGGCCCGCTCCGACATCCATGCGCTGACCACGCTGGGCGTGCCCGAGATTCGCGCGGTGGGTCCCAAGACACTCGTGCCCGGCGATCTGGCGGCAATGGGGGTGCGGGTCTGTCACAGCCTCGAAGAGGGCATCCGCGATGTCGACGTGATCATCATGCTGCGGTTGCAGAACGAACGCATGAGCGGCGCGATGCTGCCGAGCGCGGGCGAGTTCTTCAAGACCTACGGGCTCACGGTCGACAGGCTGGCGCTGGCCAAGCCCAATGCGATCGTGATGCACCCAGGGCCGATCAACCGCGGTGTCGAGATCGCATCCGACGTGGCCGACGGCTCGGCCAGCGTGATCCTGCCGCAGGTGACCTTCGGCATCGCCGTGCGCATGGCGGTGATGAGCACCATTGCCGGAAACAACGCCGACCCGGCAGGCACTTCGCGCAGCGCGGCTTCGGGGTCGCACCCATGAAGATCTTGATCAGCGGCGGGCGCGTGATCGACCCGGCGTCGGGGCGCGACGAGGTGGCCGATGTGGCGATCGCGTCGGGGCGCATCGTTGCGATTGCGCCGTCGGTGCCCGACTTCGGCGCCGACCGCCGCATCGACGCCAGCGGGCTGGTTGTGGCGCCGGGCCTGGTCGATCTGGCGGCGCGGCTGCGCGAACCGGGCCGTGAACACGAAGGCATGCTCGAAAGCGAACTGGCCGCCGCCGCCGCCGGGGGGGTCACGAGCCTCGTGTGCCCGCCCGACACCGACCCGGTGCTGGACGAGCCCGGCCTGGTCGAGATGCTGAAGTTCCGGGCTCGCAAGCTGTCGCGCTGCCGGGTGTTTCCGCTTGGCGCACTGACGCGCGGGCTGCAGGGGCAGGTGCTGACCGAGATGGCCGAGCTGGCCGAAGCGGGTTGCATCGGCTATTCGCAAGCCGAGGTGCCGATCACCGACACCCTGGTGCTGCAGCGCGCGTTGCAGTACGCCGCCACTTTCGGCCACGCCGTGTGGTTGCGTCCGCAGGACGCGTACCTGGGCCACGGCATCGCGGCGCAAGGTGCGGTGGCGACCCGGCTCGGGTTGTCGGGCGTGCCGGTGGTGGCAGAAACGGTGGCTTTGCACACCTTGTTCGAGCTGGTGCGCGTCACCGGCGCCCGCGTCCACCTGTGCCGGTTGTCGAGTGCGGCCGGCGTGGCGCTGTTGCGGGCGGCCAAGGCCGAGCGCCTGTCGGTGACTGCCGATGTCAGCATCAACTCGCTGCACCTGACCGATGTCGACATCGGCTACTTCAACCCCGACATGCGGCTGACCCCGCCGCTGCGCCAGGGCGCCGACCGCGACGCGTTGCGTGCCGCGCTGGCCGACGGCACCATCGACGCGCTGGTGTCCGACCACAACCCGGTGGCCGACGACATGAAGCAGTTGCCGTTCGGCGAAGCCGAGCCCGGCGCCACCGGGCTCGAGTTGCTGTTGAGCCTGGCGTTGCGCTGGGGTGCCGACACCGGGCTGTCGATGGTTCGGTCGCTCTCCTGCATCACCCACCGTCCGGTGGGCGTGCTGGGCGATGCGCTGGGATCGCTGGCCAGCAGCGCTGGTCGACTGGTCGAAGGTGGTGTCGCCGACCTGTGCCTGTTCGACCCCGATATGCAATGGTCCGTGTCACCCGCAGCGTTGGTCAGTCAGGGCAAACACACCCCGTTCGCTTTCGAATCCACCGGCATGGGGCTTCCAGGCCGGGTGCGCTGCACGCTGGTGGCCGGCACGGTGGCGTTCGAGGCTGCCGATACCCGCGACCGCGCTGCCTGATGCGCCTCGCGCTGGCGTTCTGGCGGCTGCTGCGTGCCGTGGTGCATGTGCTGCATGGGATGGCGGTGATGGCGTTTCGATTTCCGAGCCTGGATGCCGTCGGGCGCCAGGCGCGCATCGGCTGGTGGGCTCGCGGCTTGTTGCGCGCCTTGGGCATCGGGCTGCGGCTGCAAGGGCGCTTGCCGATACCCGCGGGCCCCGCGCTGTTGGTGGTCGCCAACCACGTGTCTTGGCTCGACATCGCCGCCATCCACGCGGTGTTGCCGCAGGCGCGTTTCGTTTCCAAGGCCGATGTGTTGCAGTGGCCCTTGCTGGGGTGGCTGATCCGCGGCGCCGGCACGCTCTTCATCGAACGCGAGCGCAAGCGCGACGCGGTGCGGGTGGTGCATGCGATGCGCGACGCGCTGGCGGCAGGCAACACGGTGGCGGTGTTTCCCGAAGGCGCGACGGCCAGCGGGCCGGAGTTGCTGCCGTTTCACGGCAACTTGTTGCAGGCGGCCATTTCCACCGCGACCCCGGTGCTGCCGGTGGTGCTGCGATTCGCCGATGCCGCGAGCCCGTTCAGTGCCGCGGCGCCCTGGGTGGGCGACACCTCGCTGCTGCAAAGCCTCTGGCGTGTGGCCTCGGCGCGCGGGTTGTGTGTGCACCTGGACCTGCTGGCGCCGGTGCCGACCGCGCAGGCCGATCGCAGGCATCTGGCAGCCGACTTGCGCCGCCGCATCCAGAACCGGTTGCCGACAGCTGAAGCGCCCCCTGGCATGGCGATGGCCGACCGAGCATGAAACCGCAAGGCCGCTCCGAGGACGCAGGCCGAAGTGCGCAGCACCAAGGCTCCCCGGCGGCCGGGATGCTGCTGGCCTTCGATGACGAAGCCGCTTTCGCCACCTGCCTGGCCGCGGCCATTGGCGTGCCGCTGGCGATCATCGAGCGCCACCGCTTCCCCGATGGCGAAACCCGCCTGCGTCTGCCGGCGCATCTGCCGCCGGCCGTGGTGCTGCTGCGCGGACTCCAGGACCCCAATGCCAAGCTGACAGAGTTGCTGCTGGCGGCCGCCGGTGCGCGTGAGCTGGGGGCGCAGCAACTGACCCTGGTCTCGCCCTACTTGGCCTACATGCGCCAGGACCTGGCCTTCACGCCGGGCGAAGTCGTCAGCCAGCGCCACATCGGACGCTTGCTGGCGGCGGCATTCGACGCCGTCGTCACGGTCGATCCCCACCTGCACCGGGTGTCCACGCTCGACGAGGTGGTGCCGGGCCGGCGAGGCGTGGCGCTGTCGGCTGCCGTGCTGCTGGGTGGGCTGGTGGCGGCGCAGGTTCCAGGCGCGCTGCTGCTGGCGCCGGACGAGGAGGCGGGGCAGTGGGTGCGGGCCGCGGCCGCGGCACACGGGCTCGACCACGCCGTGTGCCGCAAGACCCGGCACGGCGACCGCGATGTGGTGGTCAGCATGCCCTCACTGGATGATCCCGCGTCGTCGGCAGCGGCCGACCTCTCGGGCCGCCACGTGGTGCTACTGGACGACGTGGCCAGCACCGGGCGCACGCTGGCCGCAGCCGCTGCCGCGGCGCTGCGGCACGGCGCACTGCAGGTCGACGTGGCGGTCTCGCATGCACTGTTCATCGGCGACGCGCTGTCGCAGGTGCACGCAGCAGGCGTGGGCCGGGTCTGGAGCAGCGACTGCATCGCCCACCCGACAAACACGGTGTCGGTGGTGCCGTTGATCGCGGCGGCCCTGCAGGCGCTGGACCGACCGCTGTAAACCGGTCGGACCGGCCGGCGGGTCAGCCTTTGGTGCCTCTGGCGCCTTGTGCGGCGACCGCGGCAGCCGCCGCCTCGGCCGCCTTCGGGTCGCCGAGATAGAAGCTGCGCAGCGGCTTCAGCTCGTCGTCCAACTCATAAACCAGCGGGATGCCGTTCGGAATGTTGAGCCCGACGATGTCGTCGTCGGAAACACCGTCCAGGTACTTGACCAGCGCCCGCATGCTGTTGCCATGGGCCGAAATCAACAGACGTTGGCCGCTCAGGATGGCAGGAGCGATGCGCTCGGTCCAGCAGGGCAGCACCCGTTCGACCGTGTCCTTCAGGCATTCGGTCATCGGCACCTGCGACGGCTTCAGCTCGGCATAGCGGCGGTCGCTGCGTTCGCTGCGCGGGTCGTCGGGCTCGAGCGCCGGCGGCGGTGTGTCGTAGCTGCGGCGCCAGACCAGCACCTGTTCGTCGCCGAACTTGCGCGCGGTCTCGGCCTTGTCCAAACCTTGCAATGCGCCGTAATGGCGTTCGTTCAGGCGCCAGTCGTGCTGCACCGGCAGCCAGGTGCGGTCGAGCTCGCCGAGCGCATGCCACAAGGTCCAGACCGCGCGCTGCAGCACCGAGGTGAAACAGGTGTCGAAGTCGTAGCCGGCGTCCTTGAGCAACCGGCCGCCCTGGCGCGCTTGCTCGATGCCGGTGTCGGTCAGCGGCACGTCGGTCCAGCCGGTGAAACGATTGGCCAGGTTCCAGGTCGACTCGCCGTGGCGGATCAGTACGAGCTTGTGCATGGCGCCAATTCTATAATTCCAGGTTTGCCAGAATACGGCCGATCGCCGAGCGGTTTTCGCTCGAGTTCCCGCCCGAGTTCTCGACCGAGTTCCCGCCTGAGTTCTCGCCCAACAGCGCCGCATCGAACCCCGCATGAATTCCCTGACTGCCTTTCTTGTTGAAAACTGGGTCCTGATCCTGGCCGCGCTGACCTCCGGCGGCCTGCTGCTGTGGCCGCTGGTCAAGGGCGGCGCGCTTGCCGGCGGGGGCGGCGTCAGCGTCAGCACGAGCGAGGCGGTGCGCCTGATCAACCGTGAGAAGGGTGTACTGATAGACGTCGGCGAGCCGGCCGAGTACCAGGCCGGCCATGCCGCCGGCGCGCGCAGCGTGCCCTTTGGCCGGGTCGAGGGTGCCAAGGAGATTCCCACCAACAAGAAGCTGCCGCTGGTGCTGCTGTGTCCGAACGGCTCGCGCGCCAACCGCGCTGCCGCGTTGCTGCGCAAGGCCGGGCACGAGAACGCGGTGGCGGTCAAGGGCGGCACCGGTGCCTGGCGCGACGCCACGCTGCCGATCGAAAAGGCCGCCTGAGGTCGCACAAGGACGTCCGCATGCAACCCGTCAAGATGTACAGCACCCGGAGCTGCCCGTATTGCATCCGCGCCAAGGCGCTGCTGAAGCAGCGCGGCGTGGAGTCGATCGAGGACATCGGCGTCGATTTCGACCCGGCTGCGCGCGCGCGCATGGTGCAGGCCACCGGCCGCCGCACGGTGCCGCAGATCTTCATCGGCGACACCCATGTCGGCGGCTGCGATGAGCTCGAGGCGCTTGATGAGCGTGGAGAACTGCTCCCCATGCTGGGCCTGGCTTGAAGCCGCGCCGAAGCCGGCCCGCATAATCATCGGTTGCGTTCCAGTGTCATCCAGCGCTGGACTTCGCCACCCACTGAACCCGATTTGATTGGAACGACCATGGCCGACGAAACCCCCGTTTTCCAGATCCAGCGCATGTACCTGAAGGACCTGTCGCTCGAGCAGCCCAACTCGCCGCAGATCCTGCTGGAGCAAACCCAGCCGCAGGTCGACATCAACCTGGCGATGGCTGCCAACCCGGTCACCGACGGCATCTTCGAAGTCACCGTCACCGCCACCGTGACCACCAAGGTCAAGGACAAGGTGCTGTTTCTGGTCGAGGCCAAGCAGGCCGGCATCTTCGAGATCCGCCATGTGCCCGAAGAGCAGATGCAGGGGATCATCAGCATCGTCTGCCCGCAGATGATCTATCCCTACCTGCGTGCCATCGTCTCCGATGTCTGCACCCGCGCTGGCTTCCCGCCGATCCTGCTGACCGAGGTCAACTTCCAGGCCATGTTCGAAGCCCAGCAGGCGCAGGCCACTGCGGCCGCGTCTGGCAACGGCGCACAGGTCATCAGCAGCGCCAACTGATCCTGGGTCACTCACTGCGGGCGCTGCGATGAAGGTCGCCGTGCTCGGCGCCGGTGCCTGGGGCACCGCGCTGGCCATCGCCGCCGCAGCGCAGCACGACACGGTGCTGTGGGCCCGTGAGGACGCTCAGGCGGCAGCGATGCGTCGCTGCCGCTGCAACTGGCGCTATCTGCCGGATGTGCGGCTGCCCGATGCCATGATGGTCGTCGGCGGCGACAGCGGTCACCAGCAAGCACTGGCCCACGCGCTTGCCGATCCGGGTGGGGGCCTGACCGTGATCGCGACGCCGATGTCGTCGCTGCGGGACCAACTGCTGGCATTGACCGACAACCGGGGCGTGCTGTGGCTGTGCAAGGGCTTCGAAGCAGGCTCGGGCGCGCTGGGCCACGAGATCGCACGCGAGGTTCGTCCGGACGCTGCAGCCGGCGTGCTGTCCGGGCCCAGCTTCGCCCAGGAAGTCGCGCGCGGCCAACCGACGGCGCTGGTTGCGGCCAGCATCGATGCCGCACTCACCGAAGCCGCCGTCGCTGCATTTCACGGCGAGTCGCTGCGCGTCTACACCAGCACCGACGTGGTCGGGGTCGAGGTCGGCGGTGCGGTCAAGAACGTGCTGGCGATCGCCACCGGCATCCTCGACGGCTTGCCGGCCACGGGGATCAACGCACGTGCGGCCCTGATCACGCGCGGGCTGGCCGAGATGAGCCGCCTGGGCACGGCGCTCGGCGCCCAGCCGCACACCTTCATGGGGCTTTCGGGGCTCGGTGACCTGGTGCTGACCGCCACTGGCGACCTGTCACGCAACCGCCGGGTCGGCTTGATGCTGGCCGGCGGCGCGCCGCTCGCGACCGTTCTGCAATCGCTGGGTCATGTGGCCGAAGGCGTGTGGTCGGCACCGACGATGCTGGCCCGCGCCCGCGCCCTGGGAGTGGAAATGCCGATCGCCGAAGCGGTGGCGGCGGTGCTGGACGGATCGCTCACACCCGCCGACGCGATGCGCGAGTTGATGGCGCGAGATGCACGCGCAGAAAGTTAGCCACCGCCGTCATAGCCGCACTGGCGCCAGGCTTCGAACACCGCCACCGCGACCGCGTTCGACAGGTTGAGGCTGCGCTGGCCGGTGCGCATCGGCAGGCGCACGCGCTGTTTCGGCTCGAAGCTGTCCAGCACGGCCAGCGGCAGGCCGGCGGTTTCGTTGCCGAACACGAGCCAGTCGCCCGGCTGCCAGCGCGTGTCGGCGAACGGGGTCGCGGCGCGGGTGCTGAAGGCGAAACAGCGGCGGCGGTCGACCGCCTCGGTTTCCAGCAACGCCCGCCACGCCGCATGGCGCCGCACTGCGGCATGCTCGTGGTAGTCGAGCCCGGCGCGCTGCAGCAGCTTGTCTTCCATCGAAAACCCCAACGGCTCCACCAGATGCAGCCGGCAACCGGTGTTGGCCGCCAGCCGGATGACGTTGCCGGTGTTGGGCGGAATCTCGGGCGCCACCAGGACGATGTTGAACACGGCCGTCGTCGTTCGCCGGATCAGTCGGTGCGGGCCAGGGCCCAGACCTGCACCGCCGCCGCACCGGCCCGCAGCAACACCGTGGCCGCTTCGCGTGCGGTGGCACCGGTGGTCATCACGTCGTCGACCAGCGCCACCCGGCGCCCGGCCAGCCAGGAGCGTCGCTGCGGGTCGACCATGAACGCGCCCCGCAGGTTGAGCCGGCGGGCGGCGCGGTTCAGCTCGGCCTGGTGGGCAGTTTCCAGGGGCCGCTGCAGCAGTCGACCATCGGCTTCGATGCCCAGCGCCGACGACACCGGCCGCGCCAGTTCCCAGGCCTGGTTGTAGCCGCGCTCGCGCAGGCGCTGGTCCGACAGCGGCACCGGCACGATGCGCTCGGGCAGCAGCAGCGGGTCGTCGCCTGCCTGGGCGCGTCGAAGCGCCGTCATCAGGCGCTGCGCCAACGCAGCGGCCAACTCGACCCGGCCCTGGAACTTGAAAGCGGTGATCACGTGGTTCCACGGGAAGCCGTAGTCCACCGCGCACACCGTTCGCTCGAAGGGCGGCGGGTCCGCGAGACAGGCCCCGCAAGCGGATGCGGCTGCGCCGAGCCCGATGCCGCAGCCCCGGCAGCGCGGGCGTTCGGCGCCGTAGCGGCGCACGCAAGCGTCGCAGATGGCGCTGTGGCCGGCCCCAACGGCCGGGCGCGACATCGACCGGCAGACCTCGCACTGACTGGGCAACCAGGACCTCAGCGCCGCGCCGGCCGATCGCATTCGCATGGGGTCGTGTGAAGGTGCGAGCGATGTGGGAGGCAGCATCGGCTCAATATACTGGCCGCCGATGGACACCCCCGAGCGCAGCGCCCGCCGGCCCGTGGACGCCGTGGCGCTGGCACAGACCCTGCGCCGGCTGCATCGGCTGACCGAGCCGCCCTGGCTGCACGCAGAAGTGGCCCGCCGCATGGCAGACCGCCTGCCGCTGATTCGCATGCAGCCCCGCACCGTGCTCGACTGGGACGCCGCGCTCGGTGCGTCGCGGGCCGCGCTGGCACAGGCTTATCCGCGCGCGCAACGGGTGGCTGTCGAGTCGGTCCGCACCGCGCCGCACGACACGCCGCGGCCGCCGTGGTGGTCCGCGAAGCGGTGGAACGGCGCTTCGGAACCCGTGCTGACGGCGGATCGGGTCGAGAACGGCCAGGCGCAATTGGTATGGTCGAACATGGCATTGCACTTGCACGCCGACCCGCAGACCGTGATGCGGCAATGGCATGCGGCGTTGGTGGTCGATGGCTTTCTGATGTTCTCCACACTGGGTCCGGGTTCGCTGGCGGGGCTGCGGTCGGTCCATGCCGATCAAGGATGGGCAGCCGCGCATGCGCCTTTCGTCGACATGCACGATTTGGGCGACATGCTGATCGAAGCCGGCTTCGCAGACCCGGTGATGGACCAGGAGCAGCTCACCCTGACCTGGGCGTCGGCAGACGCGCTGCTGGACGAGCTGCGACAGATCGGCGGCAATGCGTCGCCAGCCCGCTTCGGCGGATTGCGCACCCCGCGCTGGCGGGCGCGGTTGGCCGCAGCGTTGCGTGCGCGGGCGGGCGCGGACGGTCGAATCGGCCTGACTTTCGAACTGGTCTATGGACACGCCTTTCGCCCGGCGCCGCGCCCGCGCGTGGCGGCCGAAACGCGTCTGCCGCTGGACGATCTGCGGGCGATGGTGCGCGCCGGGCGCGAGGGCGGCAGGCCCGCATGAAGTCGGAGAGTCCCTACGATAGAATCAGAGGCTTTTCGCAGGTTGGATCGAACGTGCGATTCATGAGCCTCAGAGCCGCACAGGCCGCGCCGCAACCCGAGCCGCAATGGCCGCCCAGAGCCCCGCAACCCCGCTGCCTCACCGACTTGTCCCCATGAGCGTTGCCACCATTCCCAGTGCTTGGCCCCAGTCGCCGGACACCGCCCGCCGCCTGCCATGGCTGTTCGGGCGCGAGGTGGTGCTCGATGGCAACGTCGGTGCGCCGCGTGCGCTGCAATGGCTGTTCAAGCGCAACTGCTCGATCACTCCGGCCCAGATGGGCTGTGTCTACCTGTCGCTGTGCAGCGTTTCGCTGCTGGTGGCCGGGTTCTTCTTCCTGCAGGGTGCCACTTTCGTGCTGGCGTTTGCAGGCCTGGAACTGCTTGCGCTGGGCGTGGCACTGCTGGTCTATGCGCGCCATGCCGGCGACCGCGAAACGCTCACGTTGGCGCGGGGGTGTCTGCAGGTCGAACAATGCATCGGCAGCCGTGTCGAGCGGGTCGAATTTGCCGCCGAATGGCTGCGCGTGGAACCCGCCGGCGGCCAGGGGTCGCTGGTCGAACTCAGTGGCCGAGGGCAGTGTGTACGCGTCGGCCGCTTTCTGAGACCCGAACTGAGGGCCCCGTTGGCGCGTGAACTCAGGCAGGCGCTGCGGCATGCACTGGGGCGCGCTTCCCAGGCGGCCTCCGCAGCCGCGGCGGCCTGACGCGCCGACCCGCCCCGAATTCCCGATCCGGACACCCGATGAAGACAATGAAGACCCTGATGTGCATTCGACGACTGGCTGCCACCGCCCTGACTGCGGCGATAGCGGGTGCATGTGGAACGGCAATGGCCGTCAACGACCTGCCGGGCGGCCCCGGCGTCAACCAGCTCAATCTGCACAAGGGCGTGACCGCTATCGCTGCCGAGCAGAGCTGGCTGCACTGGGCCATGTTGATCATCTGCACGGTGATCTTCATCGCCGTGTTCGGCGTCATGTTCTATTCGATCTGGAAGCACCGTCGCTCGGTCGGGCACAAGGCGGCGCACTTCCATGAAAGCACCGCGGTCGAGATTGCCTGGACCATTGCTCCGCTCTTGATCGTCATCGTGATGGGCGCCATGGCCACCCGTACCGTGGTGGCGATGAAGGACACCAGCAACGCCGACCTCACCATCAAGGCCACCGGCTACCAGTGGAAGTGGGGCTATGACTACCTCAACGGCGAAGGCGAGGGCATCAAGTTCCTGTCGAGCCTGGACCTGGCGCACCGCGTGATGTCGGCCACGGGCAAGCCCGCCGGTGACGACTACCTGCTGAAGGTCGACAACCCGCTGGTGGTGCCGGTGGACAAGAAGGTGCGCATCGTCACCACCGCCGACGACGTGATTCATGCCTTTGCCGTGCCGGCGCTTGGCATCCAGCAAGACGCGATTCCGGGCTTCGTGCGCGACACCTGGTTCCGCGCCACCGAAACCGGCGATTTCTACGGCCAGTGCGCCAAGCTCTGCGGCAAGGAGCATTCCTACATGCCGATCCATGTCAAGGTCATCAGCCAGGCCGACTATGCGAGCTGGGTTGCCACCAAGAACAAGGAACTGGCGGCGCTGGCCGACGACCCCGGCAAGGTCTGGGTGCTGCCCGATCTGGTGGCGCGCGGTGCGAAGGTCTATGCCGCCAACTGTGCCGTCTGCCACCAACCCAGCGGCAAGGGTGGCGGCGCCATCAAGGCACTGGACGGCTCGCAGATCGTGATGGCGGCCGACCATGCGCAGCAGATCGACGTGCTGCTGAACGGTCGTGCCAATGGGGCCATGCCGGCCTGGCGCACACTGTCCGACACCGAGATCGCCGCTGTCATCACCTACACCAAGAACAGCTGGAGCAACCAGACCGGGCAGCTCGTGCAGCCTGCGGAAATCGTTGCCCAGCGCAAGTAGCGCCATGGCCAGCCCCAGCCAGACCGCGACATTGACAGCGCGACATATTCAAGCCAAGGAATCGCCATGAGTGCAGTACTCGACCACCACGGCCACGGCGCCGGTCACGACGAAGCGCATGCGCATCCGCATGGCTGGCGCCGCTGGTTGTACGCGACGAACCACAAGGACATCGGCACGATGTACCTGTTGTTCTCGTTCACGATGTTCATCATCGGCGGGGTGATGGCGCTGGCCATACGGGCCGAGCTGTTCCAGCCGGGGCTGCAGTTCATCAACCCGGGGCTGTTCAACCAGCTCACCACCATGCACGGGCTGATCATGGTGTTCGGCGCGATCATGCCGGCCTTCGTGGGGTTCGCGAACTGGATGATTCCGTTGCAGGTGGGCGCGGCCGACATGGCCTTCGCGCGCATGAACAACCTCAGCTTTTGGCTGCTGATCCCTGCAGCGCTGATGCTGGTGGGCTCGTTCTTCATGCCCGGCGGGGCACCCGCCACCGGCTGGACGCTCTACGCGCCGCTGACCCTGCAGATGGGTCCCAGCATGGACGCCGGCATCTTCGCCATGCACATCCTGGGCGCCAGCTCGATCATGGGCTCGATCAACATCATCGTCACCATCCTGAACATGCGCGCGCCGGGCATGACGCTGATGAAGATGCCGCTGTTCGCCTGGACCTGGCTGATCACCGCGTACCTGCTGATCGCGGTGATGCCGGTGCTGGCCGGCGCGATC
>JBDSMV010000020.1:0-3149 GCA_039915715.1 Rubrivivax sp.
CCTGAAGCCGACCCGCGGCGCCGCTGTCTTCTGGCACTGCCGCTGGCGCTCTGCGCGGTGCCCTCGGCATGGGCCGCAGCGGCTGGGCCAGCGTCTGCGGCAAGGTCGGCATCTGTGGCGGCATCTGCATCAGCATCCGCGTCGGTGGCCGCGGCCGCGGCGGCGGCGGCGGCCACTTCATTCAGCACCTGGGCCGATGCCTTTGCCGCCGAGTGGGTCCGGCAGTCACCCGAACGCGCGACCTACAGCCAGTATTTCGAAGGCGCCGAGCAGGCCGCACTGGAGCGCCGGCTGACCCCTCAGACCAGCGCCCAGCGCAACGCGCAACGCACGCTGGCACGGCGCGGGCTGGCACGGCTGGCACGCTTCGACACCCGCCAGCTGACCGCCTCCGAACGCGTCGGCCATGCCACCCTGCGCTGGTCGCTGCAACAAAGCGTGGCCGGGGCGCCGTTCGAAGACCACAGCTTTGCTTTCACCCAGCTCTATGGCCCGCAGGTGTCGCTGGTGTCGTTCCTGACCCAGACCCACCCGATGCGCAACGCGGCCGATGTCGACGCCTTCCAGGCCCGGCTCGAAGGGGTGCCGCTGCGGCTGGACGAAGCCATCGTGCGGGCCCGGGTGGCAGCGGCCAAGGGGCTGCTGCCACCGCGCTTCATCCTGGAGCGGGCACAGACGCAGGTGCAGACCTTCCTGAAGCCGGCAGCGGCCGACAACGTGCTGGTGGCCGCGCTGGCGCGCCGCAGTGCGGAGATCCAGGGTCTGTCCGACAGCGACCGCAAGCAGGCCGTCGAACGCGCCACGCAGACCGTGCAGAACCGGCTGCTGCCGGCCTGGCGCCGGGTAGACACCTTCCTGGCCGAACTGCACCCGCGCACCGACGACCGCGCCGGCCTGTGGCGGCTGCCGTATGGCCAGGCGGCTTATGCGCAAGCCCTGGCGCAGTACACCACCACCACGCTGGACGCCGAAACCATCCACGCCATCGGCCTGCGCGAAGTCGCGCGCATCGAGGCCCAGATGGACGCTGTGTTCACGAAGCTCGGACAAACCGAAGGCAGCGTCGAATCCCGCATGGAAGCGCTGCGCCAGCAGCTGCAACCGCCGGCCGAACCCGACCCGCGACCGGGCCTGATCGCGCTTCACGAACAGTACGTGGCCGACGCTCAGAAGCGCAGCCAGGCGCTGTTCAATCTGCAACCGAAGGCGCCGGTGGTGGTCAAGCGCGAACCACCACTGACGGAGAAAACGGCGGCGGCCCACTACAACGCGCCGGCACCCGACGGCAGCCGCCCCGGCACCTTCTGGGTCCCGCTGTCCGGGCCGGACTTCAACATCCCGGCGATGCGCAGCCTGGCGGTGCACGAAGCGGTTCCGGGCCACCACTTCCAGATCGCACTGCAGCAAGAAGAAACCGACCTGCCACGCTGGCGCCAGCGCCGCATCTTCAGCGGTGGCAGCGCCAACAGCGAGGGCTGGGCGCTGTATGCCGAACGGCTGGCGATCGACGAAGGCTGGTATGCCGACGATCCGCATGCGCTGCTGGGTGCCCTGAGCTCGCAGCTGTTCCGCGCCCGCCGGCTGGTGGTCGACACCGGTCTGCATGCCAAGCGATGGACGCGCCAGCAGGCCATCGACTACGGCATCGGTGCCCAGGAAGTGGAGCGTTATGTCGCCAACCCCGGCCAGGCAACCGCCTACATGATCGGCATGCTGCACATCCTGCAACTGCGGGCCGGCGCTCAGCAGCGTCTGGGCGAGCGCTTCACCCTCCAAGGCTTCCACGACGTGGTGCTGAAGGCCGGTTCGGTGCCCTTGGCGGTGTTGACCGAGGTGGTGCAGCAGTGGTCCGTCTGAGGTCGCCGGGCGCACGCCGCAGCGAGCTCGTTCTGGGCGCCCCTGTGGAGCGCCTGCAGTGGATCGCGCCCGTCTTTCGAGCTATCGCGCCAACGGCAACTCCAGGCACAACCGCGTGCCGCCCTGCGGGCTAGACAGCGGCATCAGGCTGCCGCCGTGTAGCGCAGCCACACGCTGCGCAATCGCCAGCCCCAGCCCGCCGATGCCCCCGGCACTGCCCGCGCCCGACGCGACGGATGCGGCAGCTGAGCCTGCCGGTGGCTTGATGCCTGAGGCGGTCGGCAGCGTGTTCACGGCTGCCCTGCTCGCGCTTCCCATCGCTGCCCCGGCGTCTCGCCCTCCGCCATCGATCGACACCGCTCCCACCCGCCGCAATGGCGGATCGCGCAGGGACTGTCCGCGCTGCAGCCGCTGCACCACCTCGGTCGGCAACCCCGGTCCGGCGTCCTCGACCCACACCTGCGCCTGCCCGCCCTCGCGCCGCAGGCTGACCTTGACGGGCCCGCCTGCATGGCGCAGGGCGTTGTCGATCAGGTTGGTCAGTGCGCGTTCGATCAGGTGCAGGTCGCCGTCAAGCTCGATGCGGCCGGGCGGGTCACCGGCCAGCATCACTGGGGGCGCCGGGCTCAGCAGCTCGAACTTGCGCACCGCGTCCGTCACCAGTTCGTCGAGACTGAAGCGTTCGCGCTGCAGCACCTGGTGGTCGCTGCTCTGCAGCGTCGCCAGCTCGAACAGCTGCTGCGACAAGCGCCGCACCTTGTCGCTTTGCGACAGTGCTGCCGCCAGCACGCGTTCGCGGCGGTCCGGTGTCTGGCGCGCCGGTTCAGCGGCCAACGCTTCCAAATGGCCGTGCAACGCGGTCAGCGGGGTACGCAGGTCGTGCGCCACCCCCGCCAGCGTCTCACGATGGGTGCGGGCTTGCTCGGCTTCACGCTCGGCCTGCGCTTCCAGCCGCACCGTCATGGCATCGAAGGCAGCGCCGATCGCCTGCACCTCGTCGCCATTGCCTGCGGACGACGGCTGCGCAAGCACCGGTGCCGATGGCGCGTCGGCGGCCCGTTCACTGTCGGCACCGATCGGCCCCCCGCCCGGTCCGCGATAGCGGCCGATGCGCTCTGCCAGCCGGTGCAGCGGCAGTGTCAGGCGCCTGAATGCGAAGCCGCCCAGCAGCAGCGTCACCAGCAAGCCCAGCATGGCCATCACAGCGGCACCGACCCAGACGCGTTCGATGTTCCAGGCTCCAGCGGCGTGGGCGCGCGCACGGGCGGGGCTGTCCAGCACCACATACAGGT
>JBDSMV010000204.1:0-4556 GCA_039915715.1 Rubrivivax sp.
GGTGCCGCGGTCGGTCAGCACATAGCCGCCGATCGACGAGCCGATGTTCAGCGCCTGCCCCATGCCACAACCGCATTCGCGGTAGCTGGCCGGCTTGGTACCCTCAAGGTCGACCCCGGCTTTCTTCCACAGCCGCAACTCTGCCGCATGGGTGCCGCTGCGGTCGCCGCGTGAGACGAACGGCGATGCGGTCGCTGCCACCTTCTTCAGCGCTTGCGCAATGTCCTTGCCTTGCGTGCCGGCCGGGTCTGCTGCCGGGCCCACCAGCACGAAGTCGTTGAACATGACGTTCTGCCGCTTCTGGGCATGGCCTTCGGCGACGAACTTCTGCTCGCCCGCCGTGTCGTGCACGAACACCACATCGGCATCGCCGCGGCGACCGATGTCCAGCGCCTGCCCGGTGCCCACCGCCACCACCCGCACCGTGATACCGCTGGCCTTGGTGAAGATCGGCAGCAGGTGGCCGAAAAGCCCCGACTGCTCGGTGGAGGTGGTCGACGACATCACGATGCTGGACGTCGGGTCTGCGTTGCCAGGCGCTTGTGCCAGCGCGCGCCCGGCGGTGCCGAAGCCAGCCATGCCGACGGCAGCAACCGCACACCCAGCCAGCATCGCGCGACGCGAGCGGCCGCCGAGCGGGGTCGAGCAAATGGATTTCAAGACCATGGCAATTCACCCTTGAGAAACTGGGCCGCAGCAGCCGGCAGCGGCCCGTTGAAGAAAGCGTCGACGGGCAGATCGGCTACGACCTGGCCCGCTTCCAGATGGACCACCCGGGTCGCGAGCCGCTTGGCCTGCCCCAGGTTGTGGGTGCTCATCACCACCGTGACGCCGTCGGCGGCGATCGATTCGATCAGCGCCTCGACCTCGCGCTTGGCGCCCGGGTCCAGGCTGGCGGTGGGTTCATCCAGGTACAGCACCTGCGGCTGCAGCGACCATGCGCGGGCCAACGCCAGCCGCTGCTGCTGGCCGCCCGACAGTTCGCGTGCGGGGCGCGCAGCCAGGTCTTGCAGCCCCACGCGACGCAGCGCCAACGCACAGCGCGCCGCACGGTCGCGTCGCGGCAGACCCTGCAGCCACAGGCCCAGATGGATGTTCCAGCGCACCGACAGGTCGAGCAGGAACGGCTTCTGGAACAGCATCGCCGACCGCACCGCGGCGCCATGCGCAGTGCGCTGACCGCTCAGCCGATGGTCCGGCAACGCACCGTTCATCAGCCGCAGCAGCGTGGTCTTGCCGCTGCCGTTGGCACCCACCAGCACCAGCCGTTCGCCGCGGTGCAGACTGAGATCGACCTGCTGCAGAGCCTGCACCGGGCCGAAGCGCACACCGGCGCGCTGCAACGTCAGGATCAGGTCGTTCTCGGTCTCTTTCTCGCGCGCAGTCGAGGCGATGGCAGCAGCGCCAGGCGAAGCGGGCAGCGGCGCGGCAGCGGCATCTACGGATCCGGCACTCAAGCCACGCCCCCTGCACCCGCGGCGGCGCCGGTGACGCGCCCAGCTGCGGCGCGCCACGGCACGATGCCGATCAGCAGGTTGACCACGCCCACCAGGCCCAGCAGCACCAACCCAAGCGCCAGTGCCAGCGGCAAATCACCCTTGCTGGTCTCGAGCGCGATGGCGGTGGTCATCACGCGGGTCAGGCCGTCGATGTTGCCGCCCACGATCATCACCGCACCGACTTCGGCGATCGCGCGGCCGAAGGCGGTCAGCCCGATCGTCAACACCGCCAGCCGCTCGTGCAGTAGCAGCAACAGCGCCGCCTGCAACGGCGATGCGCCCCACGATTGCAGTTGGTCGCCACCGTCGTGCAGCGCATCCAGCACCAGCCGGCGCGACAGCGCCGCGATCAACGGCACCACCAGGATGCTCTGCGCGACCACCATCGCCGTGGGGGTGAACAGAATGCCGAGCGAGCCCAGCGGACCGGCCCGCGACAGCATCAGGTAGACCACCAGACCCACCACCACCGAGGGCAACGCGAGCAGCGTGTTCAGCAACCATACCGCCACCGCCTGACCTGGGAAGCGCGCCACCGCCAGCCAAGCGCCCAGCAGCAGCCCGATCGCCATGCCGATGCCGCAGGCGCTGGCACTGACGCGCAACGACAGGCCGACGATCTGCAGCAAGGCGGCATCGGCATGCTGGATCAGCGCCAGCGCAAGCAGCAGGCTCTCGGTCATCGATTGCATCGGTGGCGCGCATTCTGGCCGGCACTGACGGGCCTGGCGATATGAACGGCGCTGCATAGGCCCGGCCACCGCCACCCATGCAGAATCGATGCCGACTACCAGCCCACGGACCCGCGCCATGTCGACACTCGGTCCTTCCCCCCTGGCCGCCGGCGAGCGGCAGTTGAGCGTGGACGAAGCGCGCGCCGCAATCGCAGCGCATCTGCAGCCGATCACCGACCGCATCGAGCTGCCGCTGGACGGCGCATTGGGCCGCGTGCTGGCCGCCGACCTGCTGTCGCCGATCGACGTGCCGTCGCACGACAACTCGGCGATGGACGGCTATGCGTTCGACGGCATCGGGCTCGAAGTCGATGCACCGACGCGGTTGCATGCGGTCGGCATCGCTTATGCCGGTGCGCCGTGGTCGGGCAAGGTGGGCCGCGGCGAGTGCGTCCGCATCATGACCGGCGCAGTGATGCCGGGCGGGCTCGACACCGTGGTGCCGCACGAGCTGTGCGATGTGCAGGGAGACGAAGTGCGGATCGCGCCGGGCCAACTGCGTGCTGGTGACAACCGCCGCCACCGCGGCGAGGACCTGACCGCAGGCAAGCCCGCACTCAATGCAGGGCGGCGCCTGCGACCCGCCGACCTGGGGTTGATCGCGTCGCTGGGCATCGGGACCGTCGACGTCTTCAGGCCATTGCGGGTGGCGCTGTTCTCGACCGGCGACGAGTTGCGCATGCTCGGCCAGCCGCTCGATGCGGGCTGCATCTACGACAGCAACCGCCACAGCTTGATGGCCGCGCTGCGGCGCCTGGACCTGGACGTGATCGACCTGGGTCTGGTGGCCGATGAGCCGGCGGCCTTGCGCCAGACCCTGCAGAGCGCCGTCGAGCAAGCCGACGTGGTGTTGACCAGTGGCGGGGTCAGCATGGGCGATGCCGACCACACGCGCGAGGTGCTGGCGCAAGTCGGAGAGGTGGCCTTCTGGAAGGTGGCGATGCGGCCCGGCCGGCCGTTCGCGTTCGGGCCGCTCGGGCGGCCGGCGGGTGCATCGGATGCAGCGAACGCAGCGCCCGCGATGCTGTTCGCGCTGCCGGGCAACCCGGTGGCTGCGCTGGTGACCTTTTACGCGCTGGTACGCGATGCGCTGCTGCGGCTTGCAGGTGCCACGGGTGCATCGGCGCAGCCGGTGCCGACGCTCAAGGTGCGCAGCGCCCAGGCGATTCGCAAGCGGCCTGGTCGCACCGAGTTTCAGCGCGGCATCGTCGAAGCCGATTCATCTGGCGGCATTCAGGTGCGGCTGACCGGGTCGCAGGGCGCCGGTGTGCTGCGCAGCATGAGCGAGGCCAACGCCCTGATCGTGCTGGGGCACGAGCAGGGGTCGGTGGCCGAGGGGGAAATGGTGGATGTCTGGGTGTTCGAGGGGATCGGTTGAGGGGGCTTGGGCGTAGCCAGCGGTCGAGCGGGCACCTGTTGTGGTGAGTGGCTGTGCCGGCATCTGCTTTCAACCGGCAAATGGTTCGGCGCTTCTCGATCCTCTGCTGAAGTGGGAATGGCTGCAATGCAGCAAGTGCTGTCGGCGGAGGCCGGCGGTTGAACTGCGTTCTCGGCAGCACACCGGTTACAGCAGCGCAAGGTCGTCGACAGCTTGAATGGCACATATGGCCAGGCTGCCGACGTGCGTCACATGGTGGAAGCACCCGCGCCGGTCGTTAGGCTAGCGACTGCTCCCGCCGGCGGGAACCAGCCCTTTCGACCCGAAGCACGTCTTCGCGTTGTCGACCTGCTGCGACAAAAGCGGTCGTCGGGTCAGACCTTCCTCAGGGGCGGTAGGGTGACAAGGAAGTTCGACGCTGTCTGCGCTGATCGAGCCGGGCATGTACTTCATGCGCGGCGGAGCCTACGAGGTCGTTTTTGCAGGCCGGGCGTAGCTTGTCAGAGCCAGTTAAAGCCAGTATTCCCACATTCGTCCGAAAAGCTCTTTCAGCCGGACGACCATCCCGCGACGCTGCCATTCGTGGAGCGTGATCTCTCCCGAAACGACAAGGTCGCGCTGGAAGGCCGCCCGCATCCGTTCACCGAATTCGGATCCGAGGATCAGCACATTGACTTCCTGGTTATGCAGGAAGCTGCGCCAGTCCAGGTTGGTCGACCCGACGGTGGACCAGACCCCGTCGATCACCACCGTCTTCGCGTGAAGCAGCACGTCATGGCGCTCGTAGAGCTTCACGCCGCCGTGCAGCAGTTCGTCATAGTGAGCACGACCGGCGTGAAACACGAGCCAGGAGTCGGTAACGCTCGGCAGCACCATCTTCACGTCCACTCCGCGCGACACCGCGTCGACAAGAGCTTGCTTCAACTGCGGATCGGGAACGAAATA
>JBDSMV010000217.1:0-2537 GCA_039915715.1 Rubrivivax sp.
TGCCCTCGGGGATTTAGCCCCCAAGACGCGGCTCAGATGGTCAGCGCGCGGACTGACGAGCGCGGCAGCTTGCGCGCCTGCGCGAATGCGACAAAGTTGTCCAGCGGCATCGGGCGCGCATAGCCGAAGCCCTGGACGACATCGCAGCGCAGGGCGCGCAGCATGTCGATCTGTATTTGGGTCTCGGCGCCTTCGGCGATCACCGACATCTGCAGCGACTGCGCCAGCCGCACCATGCCCTTGACGATCTTGTGGCTCGACTCGTTGCTGGCCATCCCGCTGACGAAGGAGCGGTCGATCTTCAGTGCGTGGACCGGAAACCGCGCCAGGTAGGCGAAAGACGAGTACCCGGTACCGAAGTCGTCGATGCTGATGCGCACGCCCATCTGGCTCAGGCCTTCGAGCACGCTGGCACTGACGTCGACGTCCTTCATCAGCGCGCCTTCCGGAATCTCGACTTCGAGCCAGCGCGCTTCGATCCCGGCGTTGGACAGCACTGTGCTGACGCGGTCGACCAACGACGTGTCGGCCAGCGAGTCGACAGACAGGTTGATGCTGACCAGCATCTCGAGCCCGGCACGCTTCATCTCGCTGATCATCGCTACGGCTTGCTCCAGCACAACCTGGTCGATCTGCCTCATCAGGCCGCACTCCTGCGCCAGCGGCAGGAACTCAGCCGGGGACAGGATGCCGCGCTTGGGGTGGGCCCAACGGATCAGCGCCTCGGCCCCGACCACCGTACCGCGGGTCAAACAGCCCTGCGGCTGGAGCATCAACATGAACTGGCGTGACTTGATGGCGAGCCTGAGTTCGGCTTCGAGCTCGACGCGCAGCCTGGACTGCGCTTCCTGCCCGACCTGATAGAAGGCAACGGTGCGCATGCCGTCGCGTTTGGCCTGGCGCAGTGCCAGCCCCGCGCGCTTGAGCAGGAGTTCGGCGTCGCCGCCGTCGGCAGGCGACTTGACGGCGCCGGCGCTGTATCCCACGACGAAGCTCTGTCCGTTGAGCGTCACCGCCTGTTCGGCCAGCGCCTGCAGCGCCTGCACGCGAACGGCGCAACCTTCGACCGCATTGCAGTTCAGCAACGCAAACTCGTCGCCGCTCAGACGGTAGATCGATTCACCCGCAATGCTGCCCGACTGCAGGCGCGACGCCATCTCCAGCAGCACCATGTCCCCGCCGGCGTAGCCCAGCGCGTCGTTGACGCTCGTGAACCGGTCGAGACCCAGGATCGCCAGCGAAAAGGCTTCGCCGCGCTTCAGCAGCGCCTCGACATCCTGGACCAGTCCAAGCTTGTTGGGCAGACCGGTCAGCGTGTCCTTCACCGCCTGGGCGGCCAGGTGGTACTGCTTGACGACGCTTTCGGAAGCGTCGTTGGCCAACATCATCATTCCGTCGAACACAGGGAACACCCGAACCATCATCCAGCGCCCGAGAACGGTCGAATAGCCGATCTTGGCGAACGGCTTGCGTTCGCGGCGGCAGTTCTCGATGCTGTCGTAAAAAATGGATCGATTGAAAAGGGGCTGGTATTCGAACGGTGTTCGACCGATCACGTCCTGCCTGGTCATGCCCAAATTCGCCAGATACACGTCGTTGCAGTAGCGCACGACCCAGTTCCGGTCGACGTAGACGACCGCTTCCCCGGCTTGCGCAAGCAGTGCCGGCAGATCGATTCCATCCAGCGGACCGAAAGACGCTTCCAGGTTTTCGTGGATCACGGACGTTGCTCGCGTTGCAGGGCTCGCGCCTGCATGTGCACCGATCGCCTCATCGCAACAGACCCCCCTTCAACGACATGGCATTCGACTTCTCAGAACTCACCCTGAACCTTCAGCGCACGCATGGCCGTCGCATCGCCTTGCGGCCGGTGTCGCTGTCAGACGCCTGGCCTCTGTTTCATGCAACGCGGAACCCACTCTTCAACAAGCATCTGCTGTGGCCGCAGCCGCAACAGGAGACGGCGGTCCTCGAGCGCATGGACCTGATCGTCGACGCTGCAGCGCGGGGACGCCTGAGTGCCTTATCGGCAGTCGTCAAGGCGACTGGAGAGTGGATCGGCCTGTTCCGCTTTCAGCCGTACCGCGAAGACCCTCAAACACTGGAAATGGGTGTCTGGTTGCACGACAAGTTCTGGCACGGCCGCTATAGCCTGGAAATCGGCAGGCTCTGCGTGGACGCGGCGTTCTCCTTGTCGGCGGCGGAGCACCTGATGGGGGCATCGGCACCCGACAACTTCGGCTCGTGCTCGCTGATGATGGCCGTCGGCATGGCTCCGACCGACCTGATCCGGCGCGACGCGGAAACCGGGGTGCCGGTGCTGCTGCAGGAATACAGCATCGCGCGCGAACAGTGGGCCCAGCGACGGTCGAGCGGGCCGAGCTTCGAGGTCTTTCGCGCGGAACTCGAGATCCCAACTCCGGCGGCGCGGGGGGAACCCCTGGGCGAGTCGGCGATCGCCGCGTTCTGCAATGAAGCGCGCGAGCGTCAGCCAGCGCCCGGCATGGGCGAGATGCTGGCGCTTCAGGACAAGGTCG
>JBDSMV010000247.1:0-5938 GCA_039915715.1 Rubrivivax sp.
CAGTTTCACGGCGAGCTGACGGCGGGGCCGGGCGTCACCGAGGCGCAGGCGCTGGCCGACTTGAAAGCGGTGGCGCAGAAGAACCGGGTGTTCCGCAGCTACATCGGGATGGGGTACGCGGGGACGCACACGCCGGGGGTCATCGGGCGCAACATGCTGGAGAATCCGGGCTGGTACACGGCCTACACGCCGTATCAGGCCGAGATTTCACAGGGGCGGCTGGAAATGCTGCTGAACTTCCAGCAGACCGTGATGGACCTGACCGGGATGCCCGTGTCCAACGCCAGCCTGCTGGACGAGGCGACGGCGGCGGCGGAAGCGATGACCCTCGCCAAGCGCCAGGGCAAGAGCAAGGGCAACGTGTTCTTCGTGGCCGACGACGTTCACCTAACAAGCGGCTGCCGATGCGGCCGCCGCGCAGGCCGGACGCGATCGCATCAATCGCGAACGCGACGCCAACCGCTCACGCGTGGAACAAGAGCGCCTGAGCGCCCGTGCGGCGCAGATCCAGGCCCACAACGCCGGCATCTGCCTGACCGGCTATGTCTGGCGCGACGCCCGCAGCGGCGACAAGGTCTGCGTGCCTCCAGCAACGCGGGACCGCAGCGCAGCAGAGAACCGGGCGGCAGCGTCGACACGGCAACCCGGTGGCGGGCCCTACGGTATCAACACCTGCCGCCAGGGCTATGTGTGGCGCGAGGCCTTTGCCGGCGATCAGATCTGCACGATGCCGGCGTCGCGCAGCGCCGCCGCGGCCGACAACGCTGCGGCGGCGGCCCGCGTGGTGCCAGCGCCAGGCTGATGTCGGCTGCTGGCCGGGACCCTTCCGGGAACCTGATCGCAACGCAGTCAAGGCGCTGCATGGCCCTGCTAAGGTTCGCACGAGCCATTTCGAGAACGCGATGCCAGACGACAGCCTGATTCCCTACCCCAGCGCCTTTCCGATCAAGGTGATGGGCGAGCAGGTCGATGATTTCGAACCCGCGGTGCTGGCGGTGGCGCGGGCTTTCGATCCCGAATTCGACGAAGCGCTGGTTGAACGGCGGCCCAGCAGCGGTGGCAAGTACATGGGGCTGACCATCACCGTCACTGCGACCAGCCGCGAGCAACTCGACGAGCTCTACCGCACCCTGAGCACGCACCCGCTCGTCAAGGTGGTGCTGTAGGGGCCGGTCGCAGCCGAGCCAGCGACGTGCAGCCCGTTCAGCCCGGCAGCGCGCCCAACCTGGCGTCGATTTCCTGCAGCTTGCCCGGTGCGGCTTCGTCACCGTTGCGGGCCGCGATGTCGTACCAATATCGCGCCAGCCGCAGATCCTTGGCGACACCGTCGCCGGCTTCGTACATCGACGCCAGCAGGTACTGCGCGCCGACATCGCCGGCCTTGGCCGCTTCGCGAAACCAGTGCGCCGCACGCGCCAGATCCTTTGGCATGCCGCGCCCAAGGTAGTGCGCGGTGCCCATCGCCACCTGCGCGTCGACACTGCCGCTTGCGGCCGCGGCGCCATACCAGCGGTGCGCCAGCACCAGGTCGCGCGCACCGAGTTCGCCGGTTTCGAGGGCGCGGCCCAGCATGAACTGCGCGGTCACGAAACCGTTGGCACCGGCTCGCTCCAGCAGGCGCCTTGCGGTGGCCCGATCGCTGCGCGGCATCTCGCCACGCAGGTGCATCACCGCCAGGTTGTAGTCGGCAGCCGGCACCTGGTGGCGCGAGAGTTGCTGGAAGGCTGAGCGCGCCGCATCGACGCGGCCGGCTTCGTGGTCGCGCACCGCCGCATCCAATGCGGCTTGGCGTGCAGGCGGGAGCGGCGGTGCCGCCACGGCGGGTGGCACGGTCATGGTCAACACCAACCCCAACAAAAGACCCGCGGCGCAAGAGATTGAACGGCTGGACATCTTGGACCCTTCATCGACCCGAGGTGGCGGGGACTGGCGGGGACGATAGCGCCGGCCGCGGGCGCCATGGAGGACATGATCCAATCGCCCCCATGGCCGACCGCCCCAAGATCAGCGTCAAACCCGAAGCCGCAACGCGTGACCCGCGCCGCCCGCGGGTGCGTGGCGCAGGCGCGTTGCGTGACGCGTCGCGCGCGCCGGCGCCAAGACCACTGCATGCGCCTGCGAAGACCGAGCCGCGGCAGACAGAGCCGCGCCAAACCGACTGGCAGGAAAGGCCGCGCCAGACCCCACGGCCTGCCGCTTCCCGTCCGTCCCGACCCCCTCGCCCGCAAACGGGCGGCGCTGCCACCAGCGGGCCGTCGCAGCGCCCCGGGCAGGCGGTGCAACCGGTGCAACAGCGTCGGCCGCGGGAGCCGCATCGGCCGCTTCAACCAACGCCGCCGGTCCAGGCCGCGGCCACCGAAGGCGTGCGGGTCTCGAAGCTCATCACCGAACGCGGCCTGGCCTCGCGCCGCGAAGCCGACGACTGGATTGCGGCCGGCTGGGTGCGGGTCGACGGCCGCGCGGTGGTGCTGGGCCAGCGCGTGGCGCCCGACGTGGCGATCGAGATCGACCCCAAGGCCCAACGCGAGCAGTCGCACCGTGTGACGGTGCTGCTGCACAAGCCGATGGGCATGGTCAGCGGCCAGGCCGAAGACGGCTACGAGCCGGCGGTGGTGCTGGTCAAGCCCGCCAACCGCTGGACAGCCGACCCATCAGGCATCGACTTCCACCCCGGGCATCTGCGCCATCTGGTGCCGGCCGGGCGGCTGGACATCGACAGCACCGGGTTGCTGGTGCTGACCCAGGACGGGCGCATCGCCAAGCTGTTGATCGGCGATCAGACCCGCATCGAGAAGGAATACCTGGTGCGCGTGCGCCACCGCCACGAAGGCCCGCTGCCCGAAGCGCAGATGGAACGGCTGCGCCACGGGCTGGAACTGGACGGCGTGGCGCTGCGCCCAGCGCGGGTCAGCTGGCAGAACGAGGAGCAACTTCGCATCGTGCTGCGCGAAGGCAAAAAGAGGCAGATCCGCCGCATGTGCGAACTGGTGGGGCTGGAAGTGCTGGCGCTCAAGCGCATGCGCATCGGCAGCGTGGTGCTCGGGGCTTTGCCGGCGGGCCAGTGGCGCTATCTGCGCAACGACGAGAGGTTCTGATGGGCGGGGCGGCCCGCCGCGGCCGATGAGCGGTGATCCGGCAGTGCCTGCGCCTGTGAGCAGCAAGGCCAACAGCAGCGGCAACCCCAACGGCGATGGGAGCTTGGCAACCGACCCGCCGCTGAAGATCTCGCACGCGATGGCGGCGTTCTCACTGGCGCTGCTGCTGGGTTTGCAGCCGATCACCACCGATGTCTACCTGCCGGCGCTGCCGATGTTGCGGCACGAGCTGGCCGCACCGATGGAGGCGGCGCAGTTGACGATGTCGCTGCTGATCCTCTCGTTCGGGCTGGGGCAGATGGTCTGGGGTCCGGTGGCCGACCGCATCGGTCGCCGCCCGGTGTTGCTGGCCGGCTTGTCGCTGTACACGCTGGCCAGCATCGGCTGCCTGGTGGCCGGCAGCATCGAGTCGCTAGTGGCCTGGCGCACCGTGCAGGGCGCTGCGCTGGCCGCTGCGGTGGTGTGCGCGCGTGCGATCGTGCGGGACCTGTACGAACCGGTGCGCGGCGCGCAGGTGATGGCGCTGGCGTTGTCGGGCCTGGGTGTGATCGCGATCGCAGGTCCGCTTCTGGGTGGTGCCGTGGCAGCCACCTTCGGCTGGCGCGGTGCGCTGGCTTTGGTGACAGCGGCCGGTGCGGGCACGCTGGTGTTCATCGCCCGGCGCCTGCCCGAAACCCTGCTGCATGCGAACCCGTCTGCCACCCGGCCGGGACCGCAACTGCGCGCCTTTGCCGCCATCGGCAGCAATCCGGTGTTCGTGTCCTGGGCGCTGCTGGTGGCCTGCACCTACGGCGGGCTCTTCACCCTGCTGGCGGCATCGTCGTTCATCTACATCGACGTGCTCGGGTTGTCGCCGGCGTCGTATGGCGCGGCGATGGCGGCCGGGTCGTTCAGCTACCTTGGCGGCACCTTTGTGTGTCGGCGCTGGATCGGCCGCCTCGGCATGGCCGGGTCGGTGCGGCGCGGTGCCTGCTTCACGCTGGCGGGAGGGCTGTCGATGGCGCTGTTGGCCGCCGCCGGCGTGCAGGCAGTGTGGGCGGTGCTGCTGCCGCAATGCCTGTACTGCTTCGGCCACGGCCTGCACCAGCCCTGCGGGCAGGCCGGGGTGGTGGGTCCATTTCCGCGTGCGGCCGGATCGGCGTCGGCCCTGGCCGGGTTGCTGCTGGCGTTGGTGGCTTTCGGCATCGGGCGCTGGCTCGGGGTTTCGCTCGACGGCACCGTGCGGCCGCTGGCCTACGGCCTTGCGTTCTGGGCCGTACTGACCACCGCGGTGGCATGGACCTTGGTGCAACGCCATGGCCACAGTCGCTGAATCCGACACCCGCAGCGACTCCGGCCGCGGCATCGCTCACAGCGCACTGTGCCTGACCGGGCCGACCGCATCGGGCAAGAGCGCCGTGGCGCTGGCGCTGGCGCAGCATCTGCCGATCGAAATCATCAGCGTCGATTCGGCACTGGTGTACCGAGGCATGGACATCGGCACGGCCAAGCCGACCGCAGCCGAGCGCGCCGCCGTGCCGCATCATCTGATCGACATCCTGGAGCCGACCGAGACGTACTCCGCAGCGCGCTTCGTCGCCGATGCCGAACGCCTGGTGACCGAGATCAACGCGCGCGGCCGGCTGGCGCTGCTGACCGGCGGCACGATGCTTTACTTCAACGCGCTGCAGGGCGGCCTGGATCCAATGCCGGCCGCAGACCCGGTGCTGCGTGCAACGATCGAGGCCGAAGCAGCGGCGCAGGGCTGGCCGGCACTGCATGCCCAACTGGCACGCGTCGATCCGGCCACGGCTCTGCGTCTGCCCCCTGCCGATGCGCAGCGCATCCAGCGGGCGCTCGAGGTGTGGCGCGCCAGCGGCATCCCGTTGTCGCACTGGCAGCGGCAGGTTCAGGACCCGTCTGCTGCTGCGCTGAAAGCCCCGTTGGCCGACTTGCCAATGGTGTCGCTGGAACCGTCGGACCGCGCCTGGTTGCACCAGCGAATCGCGCAGCGCTTCGACGCCATGCTGGCCCAGGGCTTGATCGCCGAAGTGCAGGCGTTGCAAGCCCGCAGCGATCTGCATGCCGCCCTGCCATCGATGCGCTGTGTCGGCTATCGCCAGACATGGGCTGCGCTGGATCAAGGCAACACCGCGGGCGTGCGCGAACAGGGCATCGTGGCCACACGCCAACTCGCCAAACGACAGTTGACCTGGCTGCGCGCGATGCCGTCGCGGCAAGTGCTGGCATGCGATCTGGCCGGCGCCCAAGAACGCGCGGTGGCGCTGCTGCTGCAGCTGGCAAGGCGCTGATTCGCCGGCCGGCATCCGGCTGCCCGGTAGCACGAGACGTGCAGCGAATGCACCCTCTGCGTCAGGGTGTGCCCCGGGCTGTGATCGAATTGCTTCGCGATATAGTGCCGCCGCATGGATCGCATCGGTTGGGCGCGATCGGATATCAGCCGATGGGGCGAGTGCAGCGACCCTGAAGCAAGTGGCCGCATCGGGCACATCCCCAATGCAACGAGCGCCAGTGCGGTCAGCAGGAGAGACGATTGGATTTCGCCCAACAACAACGCAGTCCAGGCAAGCACGTGTTCGGCATCGGCATCGTGCTGGCGCTGCATCTGGTGCTCGGTTGGGCACTGCTGAACGGACTGGCGCAGCGCCTGGTCGAGGTCATCCGCGCCCCGATCGAAACCAAGATCATCGAAGAGGTCAAACCGCCTCCGCCGCCACCGCCCGAGAACCTGCCGCCGCCTCCGAAGTTCGCGCCGCCGCCGCCGTCCTTCGTGCCGCCGCCGGAAGTGGTCGTCAACCCGCCGCCCACACCGGCGCCGGTCATCACCACCACGGTCGTACCAC
>JBDSMV010000341.1:0-9858 GCA_039915715.1 Rubrivivax sp.
GCCCGCGAGGTCGGCCGCGATCAGCACCGATGACGCCTGTATCAGCGCAAACGCGGGCATGCCGACCTTCAGTTGCAGGACGGCCGTGCTCTCGCGCGTGACCTGGGCCACCAGCACCGTACCCCCCGGCAACTCGAGCTCGACCTCATCGTTGACTGCGCCTTGTCGCAGAGTACGGACGCTGCCAAAGAACTGGTTGCTGGCGCTCGTTCTGAGGTTCAATGTGCGCAAAAGCGATACATCGGTGTCCAAATCGACTCCTTCGGTGTTCAACAGACGCAAATAACGCTGGTGCAAGCTCGCCAGCGTTTCAAAGCGGGCGACCAACCGAGCACCCAAGGGCGTCAGCTGGGTCGATCCACCCCCGCGCCCCCCTGCGGCGCCGCTCACCAGTGCTGCGCCGACGAGGTTGTTCATCGCCGCCACGGCCTCCCACGCCGACTTGTAGCTCATGCCCACCGCCTTGGCGGCCTGGGTGATCGAGCCGTGCGCGGCGATCGCTGCCAGCAGACCGATGCGACCCGGCCCCCCCAGGTCGCGCCCGCCCGCAGTGAGCCAGAGTTCCGCGCTCAGGCCCAGAGACGAGTGGTTGGGCGCGGACGGTGGTGGGTTGGACATTCGCTTCATCGGACTAAAGGCCGGCGCCGGGCGTTCCCAGCTGGTTTCCGTCGCTCGGGTCGTTCGTTGGCTGCACCAATCGGCCGTGCTGCAGGTGCAGTACCTCGTCTGCCAGAAGCCGAAGGTCGTCTTCGTCATGCGTGATCAGCAGCATCGGCAGCGCCAGCCGGGTCTGCAACTCGGCCAACTCGGCACGCAGCCGCTGCCGCAGTGCGCGGTCCAGGGCGGCGAACGGTTCGTCCAGCAACAGCGCCCGCGGTTCGTGTACCAGCGCACGGGCCAGCGCGGTGCGCTGACGCTGACCGCCCGACAGCTGGTGCGGCAACTGATGCTGCACAGCGCCGAGTTCGAAGGCGTCGATCCAGCGTTCCAGCGCCGGGTGCGTGAACCCGCGGGGCGGGTTGCGCCAGCCGCCGTGCAATGCAAAACCGATGTTCTGACGCACGCTGAGCTGCGGGAAAAGCGCGTAGTCCTGGAACACATAGGCCAGCTGTCGCCGCTGCGGCGACAGGTTGATGCCGGCGCGCCGGTCCACCAGCGTCTGCCCGGCCAGCCGCACATGTCCGGCGTCGGGCTGCGCCAGCCCGGCGATCAACTTCAGCGTCTGGCTCTTGCCGGCACCCGAGGGGCCGAACAGCACCAGTCGGCGCGCTTGGCTGCGCCACGCCAGTTGCAAGCTGAAGCGCTGTTCGGGCGCGCCGCGGCTGGCGCGGTGGCGAAGCGTCTGGCGCAGGTCCACGTCCCACAGCGGTGGCTCGAGTGCGGTGGTCGCGTTGGACCCCGTCCTCGTCACCGCCACCGTCACCGCCGCCGCTGCCGCTGCCGCGTGTCCTCGGTTGCTCACCTGCGCCCGCCCAAAGTGCCCGCCGGCCACAACCGCCCCGCGGCCAGCAGCACCGCCAGGCAGCACACCGAGGTCACCGCCACCAGGAAGTTGGCCAGACCGTCTCGTCCGGCTTGCACCGCTTCATAGACCGCGATCGACAGGGTCTGGGTCTGCCCCGGAATGCTGCCGGCCACCATCAACGTGGCGCCGAATTCGCCGGTGGCGCGGGCGAAGCACAAGAGCGCCCCCGCCAGCACCCCGCGCCCGGCCAGCGGCAGCGACACACGGAAGAACAGTGCTGTTTCGCTGACCCCCAGCACGCGCGCGGCCTGTTCGAGCTGCGGATCGACGCTTTCGAATGCTGCCCGCGCGGACTTGTAGACCAAGGGAAACGACACCACCGCAGCGGCGATCACCGCAGCCTGCCAGGTAAAGATCAGTCGCAGGCCGAAGTGCTGCAGCAGCCAGGCGCCGACCGGCCCCTGGCTACCGATCAACACCAGCAGGTAGTAGCCGAGCACGGTCGGCGGCATCACCATCGGCAGGGTCAGCGTCGCGTCGAGCAGGTCGCGGCCCGGAAACCGCAGCCGCGCCATCGCGAATCCCGAACCCACCCCCAGCAGCAGGTCGATGGCGGTGGCCCAGCCAGCCACTTTCAACGTCAGCGCCAGCGGTACCCACGCAGCCTGCAGCGTCGACCATCCTTCGGACCCTGTCGGCCACCCAGTCGAATTCATCGGCTGCTCATGGCACCGTGAAGCCGAACCGCATCAGCACGCCCTGCGCCGGCTTCGAGCGCACGTAGTCGACGAAGCGTTGCGCTGCGGCCGGGTCGGCACTGGCCGCCAGCACCGCGATCGGGTAGCGAACGGTCACCCCCGGCACTTGCAGCGCCACGCGCACCCGGTCGGGCTTCAGTGCGGCGTCGGTGGCATAGACAAAGGCGGCATCGACCTCGGCGCGCGCGGCGTAGTCCAGCGCCTGGCGGACGTTTTGCACGCCCACCACCTTGGGCTCGACGGCCGCCCACAAACCCGCCTGCTGCAGCGCCTGCCGGGCATAGCGCCCGGCGGGCACGCTGGCCGGCACACCCACCGCCACACGGGTGACGGCCGGATTCGTCAGGTCGGCTAGAGACTGCAGCGCGGGCGCTCCGGGCGCGATCGGCACCACCACCACCAGCGCCGTGGTGGCGAAGTCGTGGCGCGAGCCGGCTTGCAGCAGCGGCTGTGCACGATCCATCGTCTCGGTGTCGGCGCTGGCGAACACATCGACCGGCGCGCCGCGCTGGATCTGCTGCAGCAGCACGCCGGACGCGGCGGTGTTCAGCCGCACCGTGGTGCCGGGGTGCGCCGCCTGGAACAGCGGCACCAGCGCGGTGAAGGCCTCGCGCAGGCTGGCGGCAGCCGACACCGTGATTTCGCCGGCCCAGGACGGCCCGCAGACGGCGCAGGCCGCCAGCAGAACGGCCAGTCGCAGGCGCTGCCCGATCGCCTGGGTCTTGTGCCGCTGTGCCGCTGCCGCCCCTTCCCGTGGGTGGGGTGGGGTGGGTCGGGAGTCTGAAACGCTGTGGCGGGAAGGGGGCACCGGCATTGCTCCTGCCATCGGGTGGCCGACCGTGGGCCAGCGGACACCTCCGATCGGAGGGAAACGTAATGTACTCAGGCACACGACGCATGACTTTGGAGTTTTACAGGCGGGATGAAATAAGTCGAAACCGAGTGCAGTATCGCCAGCCACACGACCCCTTGCCCGAGCCGCCCGTCGACCCGGAGCATGAATCAATTAGGCTAGCTAGCTACAATGCTCCGTATGACCGACATTGCCCTGTATGACGCCAAGAACCGGCTCTCGGAGCTGATTCACCGGGTCGAAGCCGGCGAAGCGATCGCGATCACGCGCCGTGGCAAGGTGGTGGCGCACTTGGTGCCTGCGTCCGCTGATGACTCCGATCGGCGGGCCATCGACGCTGTGGCCCGTTTGCGCCAGACCCGCGCCGGTGTTGCGCTCGGTCCGCTTCACAGCCGAGATCTGGTGGCCGAAGGCCGCCGCTGAGCGTGGCATCCATCGACCGGCCGTTCGTCGTCGACGCCTCGGTCAGCGCCGCTTGGTTACTGCCCGACGAAGCCACCGCGGCAACCGAGGCTGCGCTCGACGCCACCGCCACGCAGGCGGCCTGGGTGCCCGCGCTGTGGTTGCTGGAGATCGGCAACCTGCTGCTGTCGGCGCAACGACGCAAGCGCATCGACACCGGGCAGCGGCTGGCGCTGGCGGCCGCGGCCGCGGCGCTGCGGCTGCAGGTCGACCGGGAAGCGGTGGCAATCGGGGCGCTGGATGCGCTGGCCGCGCGCCACGGACTGACCACGTACGACGCGGCGTATCTGGAGCTGGCGTTGCGTCGCGGTCTGCCGCTGGCCACGCGGGACAGCGGACTCAAGACCGCGATGGCGGCAGCCGGGGTCCAGTTGGTGTTCTGAGGTTCATCGACTGCAGCGGCGCGGCCGCACCCACCGCACCGCCAGCTCGGTTTGCGAGCCCTTGCGCTACAGCTTCAACTCCAGCCGCACCTGCAGGTTCACCGCGTTCTTGCTGATTCCGACCTGCGACGTGCGCTCGAATCCCGAATCGGCCAGGCTGGTCGCGATGTAGTCGCGCGGCACCAGGTTGCTGCCCAGCACCCGCACGGCGGTCTGGGGGCTGAACGTCCACAACGCATAGGCGTCCCAGACCGTCTTGCGGCTGACGATGCTGAACTGATCGACCTCGGTGCGGGTGGTGCTGCCGGGCACCCAGTTGACCGTGCCGCCGAGCGTCAGGGGCAGCCCCCGCATGCGGTAGTCCGCGCCCAGATTGGCGGTGGCGCGGGCTTGCTGGTCGAGCCGGTTGTCGGGGCCTGGCACGGCCTTGACGTTCGAATCGAACACCGCCAGGTTGCTGCGCACCTCGACCTTCGGTGCCTCGGGCAGCAGGTGGTCGAGCCGGAACTTGGCTTCGAGCTCGATGCCCGATGTGGTGGCGTCGCCGATGTTGCGCTGCTGGCGCACATAACGCGGTTGCGGGCTGTAGCTGACGGTTCGCAGGTCTGTCACGCCGCGGATCAGGTTCGAGATCTGGCGGTGGAACAGGTTCGCACTGAGCACGCCGCCATCGGTCAGATAGCGTTCGATCGCGATGTCGACGCCGGTGGCCAGTTCGGGCTTCAGGTTCGGGTTGCCGACGCTGTCCGGCGCCGTTTCGATGTTCTGCACGTTGCTTGGGTACTCGCGGTTGATCGATGTCCGCCCCAGCAGCACCCCGAGGCTCGGCGAGCGGTAGCTGCGGGTCAGGCTGAAGCGCACCTGGTCGCGGCCCTTCGGGTCGGGCTTCCACACCGCATGCAAGAGCGGCGTCCAGACGCTGCTGCGGTTCGTCGGGCGCACGCCCGCAGTGGCATCGCCCTGCGTCTCGATGCCTTCCCAGCGCAGCCCGGCATAGGCGCTCCAGTTCGGGTTCAGCGTCCACTCATCCTGGGCGTAAGCAGCGCTGCGCAACGAGGAGGCGCTCAGGTTGTCGCCGAGCCCGGCATACAACGGTTTTTTGTCCTGCAGCGTGCTACGGGTTTCGGTGCGCTGCAGGTGCTCAAGTTCAAGCCCGCCGACGAGCGTGTGGTCGGTGCCGGGCAACAGCGACACGTTGTCGCCGAGCAAGGTCGACGCCTTCAACGTCAGGTTGGCCGAGTTCTCGCGCGTGTCGGCGTTGTCGTCCAGGGTGCGCGTCGGCACCGCCACGCCGGTGGCGAATTCCTGACGCAGGCTGTCGTTGACGCTGCGGAACGTGCCGCCGCCGCCGTTGGCTTCGAGCCGCACCTCGCCGATGCGCTGGCGCCACTGGCCGGTCAGGCGCGCGTTAGTGAAGCGGCTCTCGCCCTGCGTGTTGCCGCTGTCGTAGACCAGCGATGTCGAAGGCCGCCGCACGGGCTGGGTCAGATCGAACACGCTCGTGCTGTCGCTCTCGGTGTGGAAGACCGAAGGCTGCAGCATCAGCAGGTCTCCCTGGTCGTTCAGCCGCCACTGCAGCCGGCTCGTCAGGTTGAGACCGTAGCGGCGGTCGGTCTGCACGCTGTGGCTGTTGCGGTCTTCCAGCAGCGTGCCGGTGTTCAGGTCGGTGACCGTGGTGCGGATGTCGGTGGTGGTTTCGCGCCGCGGCCTGAAGGCCGAAGCCGAGACGTTGTAGGTCAAAGGCCCGGCGCTGTCGTTGTGGGTCCAGTTGATGCCGGGCGACAGCTTGCCGCTTTCGATTCCGAAGCCGAGCCGCAAGTCGTTCAGGCGTTGCTTGAAACCTTCGCGGGTAATGATGTTGATGGTGCCGGCGATGGCGCGCGCGCCGGTTTCTGCGGTCGGTGCACGCAGGATCTCGATGCGTTCGACCTGTTCCGGCGTCAGCGATTCCATGCTGAAGCCGCGCGCCACCGGCTGGCCGTCAATCAGCAGTTGCGTGAAGCCGTTCCCCAGACCGCGCATCCGTGGCGGGCCACCTCGGCCCGGTGCGCCTGGGGTCGTGACACCGGGCAGGCGGCGCAGCACCTCGCCGAGCGTGGCGTCGCCGAACTTGTCGATCTCTTCGCGGCCGATGACGATCTTGGCAGCGGTGGCTTTGCGGCGCTGCTCGGTGTCGGACTCGCGGGTGGCATTGATCTCGACCCGCTGCGGCGCCGATGCGGCCTGCTCCGCGGCGGCGGGGGTCTGCGCAGCGGCGGGCGCGATGGCGCCGCATGCCAGCAGCAGACAGCAGGCCAGTGAACACAGGAACTCGACGGGGCCGCGGCCAGGCTTCGGGACGACACAACTTTTCATGCGGCCGGATTGTGGATTCAGCCGCGCTCCACAAAGCCGCCACGGCGCCGCATTTGCACAGCTTCACACGGTACCGGCGCATCGGCGAAGGACCGCACAATGCAGCGCAACAGAGACCGTGAGAACCGCAAGGAGACCCGCACCATGAAGACTCGCGCAGCCGTGGCCTGGAAAGCCGGCGCCCCGTTGACGATCGAGAACATCGACCTCGAAGGCCCGCGTGCCGGCGAGGTGCTGGTCGAGATCAAGGCCACCGGCATTTGCCACACCGACCAGTACACCCTGTCAGGCGCCGACCCCGAAGGCCTGTTCCCGGCAATCCTCGGTCATGAAGGCGCCGGGGTGGTGCTGGAAGTCGGAGCCGGCGTCACCACGCTGAAACCCGGCGACCATGTGATCCCGCTCTACACACCGGAATGCCGGCAGTGCAAGTTCTGCCTCAGCCGCAAGACCAATCTGTGCCAACAGATCCGCGGGACGCAGGGCAAGGGCCTGATGCCCGACGGCACGAGCCGATTCAGCATCGGCGGCAAGCCGATCCTGCATTACATGGGCACGAGCACCTTCGCCAACCACACCGTGGTGCCCGAGATCGCGCTGGCGAAGATCCGCAACGACGCGCCGTTCGACAAGGTCTGCTACATCGGCTGCGGTGTCACGACCGGGGTCGGTGCAGTGCTGTTCACCGCCGGGGTCGAAGCCGGCGCCAATGTGGTGGTGTTCGGACTCGGCGGGATCGGGCTCAACGTGATCCAGGGCGCGAAGATGGTCGGCGCCGGCAAGATCATCGGCATCGACCTGAACCCCGAACGTGAAGCGATGGCGCGCCGCTTCGGCATGACGCATTTCATCAACCCGAAAGACCTCGGGTCATCTGCCGGCTCTGTTGTCGATGCCATCGTGCAGCTGACCGATGGCGGCGCCGACTACAGCTTCGAATGCATCGGCAACACCACCACCATGCGCCAGGCGCTGGAGTGCTGCCACAAGGGCTGGGGGCGCAGCATCATCATCGGCGTGGCGGCTGCGGGGCAGGAGATCGCGACCCGACCGTTTCAGCTCGTCACCGGCCGCAAGTGGGAAGGCAGCGCGTTCGGCGGCGCCCGCGGCCGCACCGACGTGCCGAAGATCGTCGACTGGTACATGGAAGGCAAGCTCTCGATCGATCCGCTGATCACGCACACCTTGAAGCTTGAAGACATCAACGAAGGCTTTGCATTGATGGAGCGTGGCGAGTCGATCCGCTCGGTGGTGGTGTTCTGATGGCGGCGGCTGCCCTTCGATGAAGACGCTGAACGACTACCGCTGCTTCGGCGGCACGCAAAGCTTTCACGAGCACGCCAGCGCGACGATCGGACTGCCGATGCGCTTCGGGGTCTACCGGCCGCCGCAGAGGTCAGGATCGGACACAAACCCGTCGGCGCTGATCTTTCTGGCGGGCCTGACCTGCAACGAAGAAACCTTTGCGATCAAGGCCGGCGCGCAAAGGGCGGCCGCTGCGCTGGGATTGATGCTCGTCACCCCCGACACCAGCCCGCGCGGCACCGGCATCGAAGGCGCCGATGTCGACTGGGACTTCGGCACTGCGGCCAGCTTCTATCTGGATGCGACTGCGGCGCCGTGGTCGCGTCACTTCCGCATGGAGAGCTGGCTGACGCAGGAATTGCCAGGGGTGCTGTCCGAGCATTTCGGCATCGAGGCCACCCGCACCAGCCTCGGTGGCCATTCGATGGGTGGTCATGGCGCGCTGACCCTGGCGCTGCGCCACCCGGGCCGGTACCGCAGTGTCTCGGCCCTGGCGCCGGTGGCCGCGCCGATGCAGGGCCCGTGGGGTGTGAAGGCCTTCAGCGGCTACCTCGGTGACGACCGCGCCGCCTGGGCCGCGCACGATGCCACCGAGTTGATCAAATCGGGGGCGCGGTTGCCAGGCAAGCCGCTCATCGACCAGGGTCTGGCCGACAAGTTCCGGGCCGAGCAACTGGGCATCGACGCCTTCGAAGCCGCCTGCCGAGATGCGGGCCAGCCGCTGGGGTTGCGCCGCCATGCCGGCTACGACCATGGCTACTTCTTCATCGCGAGCTTCATCGAAGACCACCTGCGGTTTCATGCCGAGGCATTGAAGGGCTGATGGGCCCGTTTTCGTCCCCAAGCCCCTGACCATGCAACTCGCCGACCTGCGCCACCGCCTGCGCGCCTTGGGCGCACTGCCGCCGCATGAGGCGCGGGTGTTGCGGATGTGGGTGCATGCGCTGGCGCCCGAAGCCGGGCGCCGCAAGTTGCAGGACTTTCTGCCACTGGCGTTGCGGTGCGAGCTGCCGGCATTGCTGGCCGAAATGAAAGCGCTGGCATCGCTTCAGTCGCAACATCCGGCAGCCGACGGGTCGGCGCGCCTGCTGCTGGGCTTGCACGATGGGCAGACGGTCGAATCGGTGCTGCTGCCGCCCGACCGCACGCCGGCGCTGTGCGTCAGCACCCAGGTGGGCTGCGCCGTCGGCTGTGTGTTCTGCATGACCGGCCAGGGCGGCCTGCTGCGGCAACTCGGCAGTGCCGAGATCGTTGCCCAGGTGGCACTGGCACGCAGCCTGCGGCCGGTGCGCAAGGTCGTTTTCATGGGCATGGGCGAGCCGGCCCACAACCTGGATGCGGTGCTGGATGCGATCGACTTGCTGGGCACGGTCGGCCAGATCGGCCACAAGCAGTTGGTGTTCTCCACCGTCGGCGACCGCCGCGTGTTCGAGCGCCTGCCGCAGCAGCGCGTCAAACCCGCACTGGCGCTGTCGCTGCACACGACCAAGCCCGCATTGCGGGCCGCGCTGTTGCCGCGCGCGCCGCGGCTCGATCCGGCTGAACTGGTGGCCCTCGGTGAGGCGTATGCCCGCGCCAGCGGCTACCCGATCCAATACCAGTGGACATTGATCGATGGCGTCAACGATGGTGAAGACGAAATCGACGGCATCGTCGACCTGTTGACCGGCAAATACGCGCTGCTGAACCTGATTCCCTACAACGCGGTCGACGGCCTGCGCTTTGGCCGCCCGAGTCGGGAACGCGCCGCCGAAATGGCCCGTCACCTGCACCGCCTCGGCATCCTCACCAAACTGCGGCAGTCGGCAGGGCAGGATGTCGAGGCCGGGTGTGGGCAGTTAAGGGCGCGCAGCACCACGGTGGCCGTGGTGCGAATGCCGACGCCACCTGGCAGATCACTGGCGGCGGTGAACAGCTGAGCGGTGCGGCCGTCACCTCTCAGCTGTGCAATCCCTCTGGATCAGCCGGCTGGGTCTTTCGCACGCGTGCGCGAAACAGCCGCCATCACGCCGATCCCGCCGACGATCAGGCACGCGATGATCACGTAGGTGGTGGCCAGACCGGCGGCCACCAAACCCCAGGCAATCCCGCCCAGCAGAATCGCCAGGCCAAGCATATAAAGTAGAAAAGACATGAGGTTTCCTTGAGTTCGTGGGCGTGCGGAAGCTGAGGACGCCAGGCCCGCGGGAGTACAGAGCAGGCCGGAAGGTAGACCCATTCTGCGTAGGCTCGAACCTACCTCAGATGGGTGCCGCTCATCGAGGATTTCGTCCCGCC
>JBDSMV010000408.1:0-6742 GCA_039915715.1 Rubrivivax sp.
GTCGTCGGGCAGGGCCGCGACCACATAGCCCACCGGTTTGAAGGCCCCGAAGGAAGTGGGCAAATCGTCCTTGTCGATGCGGTCGGCGCTCATCGGATCTCCGGCAAGTGATGCAAAGCCGCCAGTCTAGCGGCGGCAGTGCGCCTCGTTGGCATGACTCGCGCAGCCCTGTTCAGTGCTTGTGGTCATGCAGGGGCGCAGCGCTGCCATCGGGTGGCTGCATCGACACCGTCATCTCGGTCTGCACCTCGCCCGCATTCTCGAAGCGCAGCGTGAGTGGGACCTTGTCACCCGCCTTCAGCGGCTGCTTCAGGCCCATGAACATCAGGTGGTTGCCGCCCGGCTTGAGCGCCACCGTTGCGCCGGCCGGCACGTCGATGCCCTGCACCTGGCGCATGCGCATCACGCTGCCGTCCATCTCCATCGTGTGCAGTTCCACGGCCTTGGCCACCGGCGAACTTGCAGCCACCAACCGGTCGGCGCTGGTGCCGCCCTTGAAACTGACGAAGCCGCCACCGGCGGCCTGGCCGGCCACGGTGGGTCGTGCCCAACCGGCCTGCACCGTGGGCACGGGGGCCGCAGTTTGAGCCTGGGCCATGGCCATCAACGCAACCAGGCAGGCGCTCATCAACCATCGGGTTCGGGTCTTCATCGGAGGCAGTCGGCGCAGGGCCGCCAAAGTTCGGAGCCCGCATTGTCGCCAGGGCGCCTGTCCATAATCGTCGGCATGGCGATCCAGACCGACGATTTCGCATCCGCTTCCGTGCCCGCAGCGGCGGCCGTTCGGGTGCTCGATGCGGCGGCGGTGTCGCCGCGCGAAGAAGCCATCGAGCGCGCACTGCGCCCCAAGGCCCTGGCCGACTACGTGGGGCAGGGCAAAGCGCGCGAGCAGCTGACGATCTTTATCGGTGCGGCGCGCCACCGCGCCGAAGCGCTGGACCATGTGCTGCTGTTCGGCCCGCCCGGGCTCGGCAAGACCACGCTGGCCCACATCGTCGCGGCCGAGTTGGGTGTCAACCTGCGCCAGACCTCAGGGCCGGTGCTGGAAAAACCCAGGGATCTGGCGGCGATCCTGACCAATCTCGAACGCAACGATGTGCTGTTCATCGACGAGATCCACCGCCTGAGCCCGGTCGTCGAAGAGATCCTGTACCCGGCGCTGGAGGACTACCAGATCGACATCATGATCGGCGAGGGTCCGGCCGCGCGCAGCATCAAGCTCGACCTGCAGCCCTTCACGTTGGTGGGCGCCACCACGCGCGCCGGCATGCTCACCAACCCGCTGCGCGACCGTTTCGGCATCGTCGCGCGGCTGGAGTTCTACAGCGCCGAAGAGCTGACGCGCATCGTGCACCGTTCGGCGCTGTTGCTGCAGGTGCCGACCGACGCTGCCGGCGCGCTCGAGATCGCACGCCGCAGCCGCGGCACGCCGCGCATCGCCAACCGGCTGCTGCGAAGGGTGCGAGACTATGCCCAAGTCAAGGGCGATGGCTGCATCGACGCGGCCATGGCCGACAGGGCGCTGGCGATGCTGGATGTCGACCCGCTGGGGCTGGACGTGATGGACCGCAAGCTGCTGGAAGCCGTGATCCACCGCTTCGACGGCGGGCCGGTGGGGCTCGACAACGTGGCGGCGGCGATCGGCGAGGAACCCGGCACCATCGAAGACGTGATCGAGCCGTACCTGATCCAGCAAGGCTATCTGCAGCGCACCCCGCGCGGCCGCGTGGCGACCGCCGCAGCGTGGCGCCACCTGGGCCTGGCGCCTTCCGCGGCGCCATCGGAAGGTCTGTTCGGTTCTTGAGAGCGCGGGCCCTCACGGGCCGTAAGCGGCGTCTCGCCGCAGCCGCTGCCGCCGCCACCGCGACGACCAGCGCGAGACAAATCGCCACAGCCATTGACGATTGCACGCAATCGCGTGCCCTCAAGTCGCCGGCCGTCCCGCCGATACATCCCTTGAACCCGCGGCCCCGCCGTGGGACCGGTGCAGGCGATCGCTGCCGCCACCGGACGACCAAGGGATCAGGTGACCGGGATGCAGGTTCGATTCATACGCGGCAAGTTCCGAAGCTCCCGCGGCTTCACGCTCATCGAGGTCATGATCACGGTGGCGATCGTCGCCATCCTGGCAGCGGTGGCCATGCCCAGCTACCGCGACTACATCCTGCGCGGCAGGCTGGCCGACGCCTCCAACGGGCTGGCGACGATCCGCGCCCAGATGGAGCGGCACTTCCAGGACAACCGCACCTACGCCACGGCGGGCACCTTCGTGACGCCGTGCGCCAGCACCGACGCCGCACCCCGCACCTTCGGCAGCTTCGTCGTCAGCTGCAGCGGCACCCCTGACGCCAACGGCTTCACGCTGGTGGCGACCGGCAACGGTCCCGCAGCCAGCTTCAGCTACACGATCACGCAACAGGACGTGCGTGCGACCACCGCGGTGGCGTCGGGCTCTGGCTACAACACCTGCGCCAGCAAGTGGCTGATGCGCAAGGGCGAGGCGTGCTCATGAGTCCGACGGGCCGTCCCAAGGGCGAATCCCGGCGTGCGCAGCACGGAGGGTCGTCAGCCCAATCGCGTTCGCAAGGCTTCACGCTGGTCGAGCTGATGGTGACGATCGCGTTGCTCGGCACGCTGCTGGCGCTGGCGGCGCCGGCCTTCGGCGACTGGATCCGCGGCGCCAGGGTGCGCACCATCGCCGACGCGCTGCAGACCGGCGCCCGCCTGGCGCAGGCCGAAGCGGTGCGGTTCAACCGCCAGGTGGTGTTCTTCCTGACCAACGACAGCACTTGCAGCGCGGCCACCGCTGCTGCCGCCAACGGCAACTTCTGGGCCATCCGCACCATCGGACTGACTGCGGGCGACCCGGTCCGCACGGTGCAGTGCGGCACGCTGGCCGACAGCGCACCCGGGGTTTCGATCAGCGGGCCGACGGCCATCTGCTTCAACTCGGCCGGCCGCCAGACCATCAATGCCGCGCCCGGGGCAGGTGGCGCCACCTGTGTGCTGCCGCCGACCGGCCGCAGCATCTACGACGTCACCGCCAGCGGCGCCCGGCCGCTGCGGGTGCAGATCAGCCTGGGCGGACAGGTGCGGCAGTGCGACCCGGCGCGCACGCTGTCGGCCGCTGCGCCCGATGGGTGCTGAACGTATGCCCCCACGCTTCCTGCCGGTCGCTGCCCCCCAGGGGGGGGCTCGCCTGCGGCCCGGCAAAGCCGGTTCCGCGTCTCTACTTGGTCGTTCGTCACGCGGAATGACATGACACACGCTTCATACACTGGTCGCTGTATCCCTGGGAGCGCTTCGTTGCGGCGCAAATCTGCCGGCTTCTCAATGATCGAGGTGCTGGTGGTGATCGTGCTGTTCTCGTTCGCGCTGATCGGCCTGGTCGGGCTGCAGGCGCGCGCGGTTCAGACCTCGGTGGCGGGCGAAGACGCCAACCGCGCGGCGTTGCTGGCCAACGACATCGCCTCGGCGATGTGGGCGGCCAACACCGTCAACCTGGCGCCCGGCCAGATCACCGACTGGAACGCGGTGGTCGCCGACTCTGCCGTTCGCGGACTGCCAAATGGCGTCGGCACCATCACGGTGGCCGGGGCCATCGCCACCATCACCGTGACCTGGCGCGCGCCGCACGAGCCGGCCGGCACGGTCCACAACTACACCACGCAGGTGACGATGTGAGGCTCCTGCAACCCAACACCGGCCGGCAGCGCCGCCGCAGCGCCGGCTTCACCCTGATCGAGCTGCTGGTGGCCCTGGCCATCGGCCTGGCGCTGGTGCTGGCGATCACGATCATGCTGTTCCGCTATGAGAGCGGCAGGCGCGCGCTGACCGCCAGCAACGACGCGTCGATGGGCACGGCTTACGCCGCCTACATCCTGGACCGGACCCTGCGCAGTGCCGGCTCGGGCTATGCCCAGAGCGGTGTGACCACCTTCGGCTGCCGCCTGTTGGTGGCGCGCGGTGCGACGACCGTGCTGCCGCGGTCGGCCGCCTTTCCGGTGCCGTTCGACAACGTGCCGATTGCGGCGCCGATGCGCCTCGCGCCGATCGTCGCGTTTGCAGGTGTCGGCCTGGGCGGGTCCGACGTGCTGGCGGTGATGACCGGGTCGTCGGGCCTCGGCGAAACGCGCCTGGAAGTCAAACCCGCATCGATGACGGCTGCGTCGCTGAAGGTGAGCAATACCGCCGGCATGCGCGCCGACGACCTGATGCTCGTCACGCAGCGCGGCAACCCCAACTGCATGCTGCAACAAACCGCTGCGGCCTTCGCCGGCGGCGCAAGCGAGCAGATCGACTTCGGCGGCACCTATGCCAGCGCTGCGATCACGACGCCGACCGACACGGTGCAACTGGTCGACATGGCCGCAGGCACCGATCGAAGCTATGTCATCCCGGTTGGCAACACCACTGGAAACCGCCCGCTTTTCCAGCTTATCGGCGTGGGCGCCAACGCCACACTGATGGCTTACGACCTGCTCAATGTCGAACCCACGCCACTGACGCCGATCGTCGACGGTGTGGCCGATCTGCGGGTGCTGTATGGCATCGACAGCACCGGCGACGGCCGGGTCGACCGCTGGGAACGACCCACCGGCGCGACCTGGGGTGCCGCGGCACTGCTGTCGGGCCCGGCCGGCACCATCGCCCAGATCATCGCCGTGCGAGTCGGCGTGCTGGTTCGCACCAGCACCCCGGAAAAGGACCCTGCAGCGCCCACCACCTTGAGTCTGTTCGCCGATCTGCCTGCACTGCGCATCGACCGCCCGCTCGGTGCCGCCGAGCAAAAGCTGCACTGGCGCACGCTGGACTTCACCGTGCCGCTGCGCAACCTGATGCTGAACCCGCCGCCGCCTTCGCCGTAACCATGAACAACGCCCGACGCCTGCCCGCTTGCCTGTCTGCACCGCATGCACGCCTGACGCGACGCGCCCGCCAGCGCGGCGTGACGATGCTGTTCGGTCTGATCGCGCTGGCCATCATGCTGATCGGCGCCGCGGCGATGGTGCGTTCGATGAACACCAGTCTCGCCAATGCCGGCAACCTGGGCTTCAAGCGCGACCTCACCAACCAGACCGAGCGCGGCATGCTCGAAGCCATCGAACGCCTGAACACGGGCGGCGTGCTGGGCACCGAGGCCACGCGGCAGAACCACAACCCGGCGCAGAACTACAGCGCGTCGATCCTGCCCACGAACCCGCAGGGTGTGCCGACAGCGCTGATCGACGATGCCGCTTTCACGGCCACCTGGTCCGCGCCCGACATCGATGTGCCCACTCAGGGTGTTCGCGTTCGCTATCTCATCGACCGGCTCTGCGTGGGTGTCGGTGCGGCAACGCCCACCAGCTGTTCGCTGTCGGAGGATCTGGTGCCAGCGGGCAGCAGCTCGTCCGAGGGCGAACGCGCCGAGGACCCGCCCGCCGGAGCCGGTGCCGCGGCCGGCGCCACCGCGGCCGTCAACCGCCGGGTCGTCTACCGCGTCAGCGTGCGCGTCAGCGGCCCCCGCAACACCCAGGCCTTCTTTCAGACCACCCTGACCCCGCCATGAACAATCCTTCGAACGGCTTCTCGACGGTTCTCGTGGCGCGGGTCGCGCGCCAACCGCGGCGCATCGGTGCCAACGCCGCAGGCACCGCGTTGGGTTTGTTGATCGCATGGGGCGTCGCCGCAACTGCCGCGCACGCCACGACATCGCTCGCGGACCAGCCGGTGTTCAGCAACATCACGGTGCCGGGCAACCTGGCGCTGGCGTTGTCGGTGGAATTCCCGACCGTGGTCAGCGTGGCGCACACGGCCTCCACCTACTCCAACATCGCCCAGGCCTACCTCGGTTACTTCGACCCCGAGAAGTGCTACGGCTACTTTTACAGCGCGGTCGAAACCCAGCGCCACTTCTATCCGACCGGCAGCGCTACCAACCGCAGCTGCGACGGCAGCAAATGGAGTGGCAATTTCCTGAACTGGGCCACGATGCAGACCATCGACCCGTTTCGCTGGGTGCTGACGGGGGGCTATCGCGTGGTCGACACGCCGACGGTCACGATTCTCGAGAAGGGCCACGCATCGGGCCAGGGTGGAGCCAGCAACTTCCCGAACCGCACCGTCAACGGCGCCGCACTGATCAACAACGTGACGCCGGCGGTGGCCTGGAGCGCGTTTGCGATGCGGGTGCAGGGACTGGGCAACAAGATGCGGTTCTCTGACGGCGTCAACGTCGACACCGGCACGATTGCCTACCAGGGCGGGGCACTGCTGGCCGGTCAGGCCTACGAGCTCAGCGTGCGGGTCAAGGTCTGTGACCAAAGCCCGGGCGCGGGGCCACTGGAAGCCAACTGCACCGCCTACCCCGCCGACAACTACAAGCCCACCGGGCTGATGCAGAAATACGCCGAGAAGATCCGCTACAGCGCCTTCGGCTACTTGAACGACAGCAACGTGCAGCGCGACGGTGGCGTGCTGCGCGCCAAGCAGAAATTCGTCGGCCCGACCATGACGGTGCCGGGCCTGCCGTTGCAGCCCAACACCGATGCGCCCGAATGGAGCAGCCTGGACGGCACCTTCTTCCAGAACCCGAACGTCGGCGACGCCTTCGCCTTCGGCACCGCCGTCAACCACAGCGGCGTCATCAACTACCTCAACAAGTTCGGGCAGATCACGCCCGGCAACTTCAAGACCTACGATCCGGTCGGCGAGCTGTACTACGCCGCACTGCGCTACTACAAGAACCAGGGCAACGTGG
>JBDSMV010000411.1:0-14836 GCA_039915715.1 Rubrivivax sp.
GCGACCTTGCGCAGATTTACTGCTTCACACCTTTCTGCTGAGCCTTGGAGAGGGCTTCGCCGGCCTGAACAGCGCTGCCGGACTTCTCGGCGGCAATGGCGTCCTTCTTGACTTCAGCGCGGGTCTCCTGGCTGGCCATGCCACCCGGAGCCTGTTTGGCGCCCGGCAGCGGCGTGATCTTCTCGCCAGCGGGAATGTCCTTGCCCATCGCCTTCGCGTTGCGGGTCTCTTGCTTGACCTCGGCACGGGTTTCGCCGCTCTTGGCAGGCATCCTTGCCTTGTCCTGGTTCGGCGTGCTCTTTTCGCCCTTGGGTGTGCCGGAGGCAGCAACATCGCTGGCCATCGGCTTGCCCGTGTGTGCAGCGGCAAAAACCGGTGCACTGGCAAACATCACGACAGATGCGCCAACAGCGCTCAGTGCAAGTTTCGAAAACTTCATGGTGGTGGCTCCTGATCTTGGTGATGAGGCTGCAGTGTTCCAGCCCCGGGGCAGATGCGGGCTCGGCGATGGCCGGCCGCGACTGTAGGACATCAACGCAACGGCCGCGCCAGCGGTTGACGAGCCGGGACGATCCGCCGCACAACCACCTTCCTCCCTAGACCCGTTCGAGCGCCGAGGCCCGAACCCCCAGCAGGCGCAGACGGCGCTTCAGGTCGACCCGCTTCAGGCACAGCCCGGCGGCCCTGCGGATCGTCACCCCGTCGGCAACCGCCCGCGGCAGAGTCAGGTCGCGGGTCACCGTGCGGTAGTCGTCGAAACGCAGCTTGATGCCGATGGTGCGGCCGGCATAGCCCTTGCGTTGCAGGTCGCCGGCCACCTGCAGCGCCAGCGCGGTGAAGATGCGGCCCAGTTCCACCCGGTCGGCCACCGGGTGCAGGTCGCGGTCGAAAGTGGTCTCCCGACTCATCGAGACTGGCGCGCTGCGGGCGCTGACCGGCCGGTCGTCGATGCCGTGCGCGGCGTCGTGCAGCCAACGTCCATAGCTGCGGCCGAAGTGAGCCAACAGCCACGCGCGCTCGCGCGCCGCCAGGTCGCCTACCGTCGCCACCCCGAGAGCCTGCAGACGGTCGGCGGCCTTGGGTCCGATGCCGTTGATACGCCGCACCGACAGCGGCCACACGCGCAGGGGCAGGTCGTCGTGGGTGATCACGGTCAATCCGTCGGGCTTGTCGAGTTCACTGGCGATCTTGGCCATCAGCTTGTTGGGCGTGACGCCGATCGAACATGCCAGCCCGGTGCTGCGCCGCACGCTGTTGCGGATTTCCTGCGCCACCGCGCGCACGCCGCCGTACGGGTCGTGGCCGACGCTGTCCTGGGCGCCGGGCACATCGGTGAGATCGATGTAGATCTCGTCGATGCCGCGGTCTTCGATCAGTGGCGCCACTTCGGCCACAGCAACCTTGAAACGCCGCGAGGCCGCGCGGTAGGACTCGAAATCGGTTGGCAACAGCACCGCCTGAGGCGCGCGAGCGGCGGCTTTCATCATCCCCATGCCCGAATGCACACCGTGGTCGCGTGCCTCGTAAGTGGCCGTGGTGACGACCCCGCGCCCGGCATAACCCGACAGGCGCGCAAAGCGGTGCGTGCCATCGGGCAGCAGCACCGGCTGGTGGCGCCGGCCGCCGCCGATCACCACCGCTTCGCCCTTCAGTTCGGGATAGCGCAGCAGTTCGACCGAGGCGTAGAACGCATCCATGTCCAGGTGCGCGATCCAGCGCCGGTGTGGCGGGTTCGACATCCTTGACCCGCCGGATGGTCGCTCAGCAGAGATCGGGTGAGGGTCCGGCTCGGGAATCGTCCCGCAGAGACGCCAGTCGTTCGCGGTGGCGCTGAACCTGCTTGCGCACCTGCGACGGTGCCGTACCGCCCGTCAGTTGGCGCGCCTGTAACGAGCCCTGCAGGCTCAGCACACCCTGCACATCGGCGCCGATCGACGGGTACAGGGTCTGAAGTTCCGCGAGCGTCAATTCCGACAGGTCGACCCCGCGCCCGATCGCGGCTTTGACGGCATGCGCGACGGTTTCATGGGCATCGCGAAACGGCAGACCCTGCTTGACGAGGTAGTCGGCCAGGTCGGTTGCCGTGGCATGGCCCTTCTTCGCGGCCCGTTCCATCGCGGCTTTGTCGACCGTGATGCCGCCCACCATCTCGGCCATGATGCGCAGTGTGTCGGCCAGCGTGTCGACGCTGTCGAACAGCGGCTCCTTGTCTTCCTGGTTGTCCTTGTTGTAGGTCAGCGGCTGGCCCTTCATCAGGGTCAGCAGACCCATCAGATGGCCGATGACACGGCCGCTCTTGCCGCGCGCCAGTTCGGCCACGTCCGGGTTGCGCTTCTGCGGCATGATCGACGAGCCGGTGCAGTAGCGGTCGGCCAGGTCGATGAAGCCGAAGTTCTGGCTCATCCACAACACCAGCTCTTCGGCCATGCGGCTGACATGCACCATGGTGATGCTGGCGAAGGCCAGAAACTCCATCGCAAAGTCGCGGTCGCTGACAGCGTCCAGGCTGTTTTGACAGATGCCGTCGAAGCCCAACGCCTGCGCCACCCGTTCGCGGTCGAGCGCAAAGCTGGTGCCGGCCAGTGCAGCCGCACCCAGTGGCAGTCGGTTGGTGCGGCGGCGCACATCGGCCAGACGTTCGCCGTCGCGCGCAAACATTTCCACATAGGCCAACAGGTGGTGACCGAAGCTGACCGGTTGTGCCACCTGCATGTGGGTGTAGCCGGGCATCACCGTGTCGGCGTGCTCCGCAGCCAGGTCCACCAGCGCCTGCTGCATCGCGGCCAGCAACTGTGCCATTCGGTCGATTTCTGTGCGCAGCCACAGCCGCAGATCGGTGGCAACCTGGTCGTTGCGGCTGCGCCCGGTGTGCAGTCGCTTGCCGGCATCGCCCACCAGTGCGGTCAGGCGGGCTTCAATGTTCAGGTGGACGTCTTCCAGCTCCAGTCGCCAGTCGAAACGGTCGGCTTCGATCTCTGCGCTGATCTGCTGCAGGCCGCGCTGGATGTCGGCCAGGTCGGTGCGGCTGACGATGCCCTGTGCGGCCAGCATTTCGGCATGCGCCAGACTCCCGGCGATATCGGCGCGCCACAGGCGGCGGTCGAAGCCGACACTGGCGGTGTAGCGCTGCACCAGCTCGCTCATCGGCTCGGAGAACAGCGCCGACCAAGCCTGCGTTTTGTTGGCGAGCGGGTTGCTCGATGGATTGGAGGGCGGCTGAGCGGGCTTGGACATGGTGGCTGTCGGGTGGCGGCTGCGTATTATCCGGCGCGGTCTTCTGCGACGCAGCGCCTGTGGCGGTCGCAGGCGCCGCAACGATCGCAGGAACAGCAGGAGCCCGATCCAGCGCCCATCCGATGAGCCGATCCGGCAACCACCCTCCCGAGGACCCATCGGTTCTGACCCGGCCCAGCAGCCAGTGGCCTGCGACCGATGTGAACGCTGCGACTGCCGACGATCCGAGCAGCGGGCTGGCGGCTTTCACCCGCGGTGCCTCCCACCTTTCGCCGGCTTCGCGTTTCGATCCCCTGGCCGAAGAGCGCGCCAAGTTGCAGGCGCAGGCCGCAGCCGTGTTCGATGTTTGCCATGCGGCGCTGGCCCTGCGTGCGCTGATGCTGGTGCAAGTGGTGCTGGCGATCGTGGCGCTGGCCGATGCGGACACGGTCGCCGAATGGGCGGCGCGGCAGGCGGCGCTGGCTTTCGGCGGCGTGGCGGCCACGCTGTTGTGGCTGGTGTCGGTGTGCGCGCTTCAAACGGCGCTGCGAACGATGGGCGCCTCGTCGCGTGCTGGCGTCGTGCTGGTGCTCGGCGCTGCGGCGGCTGGCCTCGCGTGGCTTCCGCTGTGGTGGGCCGGGCTGGCCGGCGAGGCTGCGGCAGGGCGCATCACCGCCGTGCTGCTGTCCGGTGCGGCGCTGGCCACGCTGCTGTGGGCCTGGCTCGACCTGCGGGCACGGCTGTGGCACCCGGCCACCGCGAAAGCGCGGCTCGACGAGCTGCAATCGCGCATTCGGCCGCACTTTTTGTTCAACGCACTCAACACAGCGTTGGCGCTGGTACGGATCGATCCTGCTCGCGCCGAAGCGGTGCTCGAAGATCTGGCGCAGTTGTTTCGGGTGGCGCTGGCGGAGGTCGGCACTTCGGTCAGTCTGGCTGAAGAGATCGACCTGGCGCAGCGCTACCTGGCGATCGAGGAGCTGCGCTTCGGCGCGCGGCTCGCGGTGCGCTGGCAGGTCGACCCGCGGGTGCATGCCGCCCGCGTGCCATCGCTGGTGCTGCAGCCGCTGGTCGAAAACGCCGTGCGACACGGGGTCGAACCTGCAGCCGGCGGCGGGCGCATCAGCATCCGCGCGGAGATGCGGCGCGGGCAGGTCGTGGTGGAGGTGGTCAACACCCTGCCGGCAACCGGTGCCGGTGCCCTGGCAGCCGGTGCGGGTCACGGCATGGCGCTGCACAACCTGCGCGAGCGGCTGCGGCTGCTGCACGACCTGCAGGCCGAATGCGATGTCTGGCGCGAAGCGGGCACGGGCGGGTCGGTCGACCGCTTCCATGCCCGCATCGTGCTGCCGGCGCCTTGAGCCGTGACCCGGGGGCGCCGATGAGACTCCTGATCGTCGACGACGAAGCCCTGGCCCGCCTGCGCCTGCGCACCCTGGTCGGCGATGTCGCAGCCAGCCTGGAACCGCCGCCGGTGGTGGTGGGCGAAGCGGCCGATGCCGACCAGGCCGCGGCGTTCCTGCGCGCTGCGGCGGGCCTGTCGGCGGTCGATGTGGTGCTGCTGGACATCCGCATGCCCGGGCCGGGCGGCCGCCCCGGCCTGCAGCTGGCTGCGGACCTGCGTGCGTTGCCGAAGCCACCGGCGGTGATCTTCGTCACTGCGCATGCCGAGCACGCGTTGCGGGCCTTCGAGCTCGAAGCCGTCGATTACCTGACCAAGCCGGTGCGGCGCGAGCGGCTGCTGGAAGCGTTGCGGCGGGTGCAGGCGCGGACGGCTGTGGCGGCTGCAGCAACAGGGCCGCCAGCTGACGAACCCGTGCTGGTGGTCAGCGACCGCGGCCGCGTGTTGCGCATCCCGCTGGCCGAAGTGCTGTACCTGAAGGCCGAGTTGAAGTACGTGACCCTGCGCACCGCCGACCACAGCCATGTGCTGGACGAATCGCTCGCTGAACTGGAACCCCGGCTCGTGGGCCATGAGAATGATTTCATCCGCGTGCACCGCAACGCGCTGGTGGCGCGCCGGGCAATCCGCGCGCTGGAGTTGCGCAAGGGCGCCAGCGGCGGTGCGGATGCGGGTACGGACGCTGGTGTGGGCACCCATGCAGGCACCCATGCAGGCGTCGATGCAGACGCAGCAGGCGCAGAAACAGGCGAGGGCTGGGCGGTGCGCGTGGCGCCGATCGACGAATGGCTGTCGGTGTCGCGGCGCCAGGTTGGGGCAGTGAGGGCAGCCTTGTCCCGGGAGCCCTCGGTGTGAAACGCAAGCTGACGGGAGTGACCGCCTTGGCCGTTGCGGTGCTGGCGATCGTCGGTGTCGAAGCACTTCGATCGAGATCGTCGGAGACGCCGGCCGTGCCCGAGAAGCCCGCCGTTGCAGCCGTGGCGGTCCCCGTGACATCGCAAGACCGATCGCGGGTGCGCCGCCTCCGACACGGCCGCCTGATGCCGTCGACGAGCGGGCTCGCGCACCGATCGCAACGCCGCCGGTGCAAGCGCGGGCGGATGCTGCCGTGGCGGCTGCTTCTGAACCGGACTCGCGGGTGGTGGAGCTGTGCGGCATCGGCCGCATGCCGGTGCCGGCCGGCTTCGACACGACCGCCTCCGATGGCACACCCGCGCCACCGAACCCCTTGATCGACTACGCGGTGCAAGCAGCCAGGCCGCGTTTCCAGGCCGTTCTGCGAGCCGGCAACGCCGCCGATCGCGCGGCGGGGTTGCTGATGAACTTCGATATGGTTCCCGACGCCAGCGGCAGGGTGGACGTGCCGCGGCCGTTGTTGACGCTCGCCTTGCAAGTGCGCAACCCGCGGATCCTGGCCGCAGCAATGGGGCAGTGTGCTCGGGATGCGGCCGATGGACGCTGCGCGGCCGTCGCCAGAGCGTGGACTGGCTTCGAGCCCGACAACGCTGCGGCCTGGCTGGCGTTGCAAGGCGCCGACCCCACGGCGACACCGGACGCGCTGCGCGGCCTGGCGAGCGCCAATCGTCACCAACTGCACTACGGCTGGCTGGCAGCCCAGGTGCAGGCGCGGATGCCGGCGGACATTCCGGCCTACGTGCAGATGCTGCTGACGATCGAAGCGATTGGGCGTGAAGCTGCTTTCTCGGTGCCTCCGATGCAGCCCCTGCTCGCGTTGTGCCGCGATGCGGCGCGCGGCGGGGAAGGCATGCAAGCAGCCTGCACCCGACTGGCAGACGTGATGCGGACCATTCCGACACCCTGGTCGGGATGACGATGGCGATGGCTATGCCGCTGGCGCGTGCGCTCGGGCGCCCGGAGGCCGAGATCGCGGCGCTGCGCCAGCGCAACGGGAACGTGATGCGAAGCGCCGAAGACATCTTCAGCAACCCCCAGCCGCTCGGTTGCGACGCGGTGACCGACTTTCGCCACCAGATCGAGCTCGGTGGCCGGCTCGGTGAAGTCGAGCGCTTTCGCGCCATGAATAAAAAAGCCGCCGACCCACCGAAGTGAGCCAGCGGCTGCAGAGCCGGCGTGGTGCCTGGCCCTTGTTCAGCTTGCGATCAAGCCTGGCGGCGGCGACGCAGCGTGAAGCCGATCGCGCCCAGACCCAACGCCATCAGCGCGTAGGTGCCGACTTCCGGCACAGCCGAAGCGGTCAGGCCCGACAGCGTGCCGTTGTAGTTGCCGACCAGCGTGGCGGCGCCCGTGGCCAGATTGATGGTGTAGATGCCGGTGACGAGCGAACTACCCTCGTCGACGTTCAATGCGGCATAGGCCGTACCGTTACCCAGGATCTCGAAACCGTTGGCGCGCAGCGCGTCGATGCCCAACGGGCCGATCGTTTGGATGGTCGGCGAGTTGAAGTTGTTCGGTGCGAAGCGCAGCGTGTTGTCACTGCTGTTGATGTAGTACAGCGACGTCGACGGCTGGGTGGTGGGGAACGGCGACGAATTGGTGTAAGCCGCGCCACTGAAACCTGCACCGATGTTGCTGCCCTGGTTGCCGACCACACCCGTCATCGGGTTGATGGCGTAGTTGCTGCCTGCGGTGCTGGTGAAGCGCAGCGACGAGCCGCCAGTAAAGTCAGCGTTTGGGTTGAAGTCAACACCGTAGCCCAGCGTCGACAGAACGATGTTCTCCGACAGGTTGGCCACGAAGGTGGTGGCGCCGGTGAACTCGTTGACGGTGTAGATCTTGTTCGACAGGGTGATGCCGTAGATCTTGTTGTCGCCGGGACGCAGGTCGATGCCAACGAAACGGTCGCCAGCCGCGAGGCCGGTGATGGCCGCGCGAGTCGAGGACGACAGATTCGAGGTTTCGATGCGAGCGATTTCGTTCGCGCTGGTCAGGCCAACGATCGGCACCGCTTGTACAGAGCCCACGGCCAGCAGCAGGGCGGGAACGGCGAGGAGGGCCAGCGTTCGGCCTTTGGTCGGAATTCGGATCATGAGGGTTTGCTCCTTGAGGGTGATGTGAACGCCCGACAGCGGACCCCGGGTGAATGCCGGGCCCCATGCGGGCGTTCGGGGTATACGGTTTTAGTGGAGACGTGGATGCCCTGCGCGCGGCAAACCCGGCCCTCAATTCGAGGTCTTGACAAGCGCCTTATTGCGCGGATTCGTGGTGGTTGCTGGCGGTTGAGCTCTTGAGATGCCGACATGGTCACGGTGAGAACCGCCCGAGCGGACCCCCGAAGTGCGGGGATTAGGATGCGGGAGAGGGTACGCGGCGGTGTTGCAGCCCGCCCCGACGTGTTCCCGTCCGCCCCCCCCGATTCATCAGAGGTTGCGCCATGTCCTACCGTTTCCACGCCCCTCAGCACCAGCTTCTGACGATCGTGGCCCGTTTGATGGCCGCCGTCCTGACCTTCGTGTTGTGGCCTGCGGCTCTCGCCCAGCCGGCTGAAGCCGATGGCGCCCGGCGCGCTGTCGACGGCTGGCTGCAAAAGCTGGACGCCGGCCGCTATGAGGCGACCTGGACCGACGCGGCAGCGATGTTCCAGAAAGGCGTGCCGGCCGACACCTGGCAAAAGGCGATCCGCGAGGTCCGCGAGCCACTGGGGCCGCTGCAACAACGCAGCGAGACTTCGGCCCAGGCCACCAAGTTGCTGCCGGGGGTGCCCGACGGCAACTACCTGGTGCTGACCTACCGCAGCAGCTTTGCCAACAAGGCGTTTGCCACCGAAACTGTGGCGGCAGTGCAGGAAACCGATGGCAGCTGGAAGGTGGCGGGCTACTTTCTGAAGTAGCTGCTGCCTCCGTCAGTCCGAATCCGGACCTGCATCGCTCATCCTGTGTTGCGCAATCCCGCCGCGATGCCGTTGATCGACAGGTGGATGCCGCGCTGCAGCCGGTCGACGCCTTCGTCACCTTCGCGGCGGCTGCGGTAGCGGCGCAGCAGTTCCACCTGCAGGTGGTTCAACGGGTCCAGGTATGGAAACCGGTGGGCGATCGAGCGCGCCAGCATCGGGTTGGTCTGCAGCCGATTCTCGAAGCCCGTGATCAACGTCAGCGCATCGGCCACGCGCTGCCATTCGGCCTGCAGCAGCTTAAAGATGCGGCGCGCCGAGCGCTTGTCCTCGCACAACTCGACATAGCGTGCCGCGATTCGCAAGTCGCTCTTGGCCAGCACCATGTCCAGGTTCGACAGCAGTGTGCGGAAGAACGGCCATTGGCGGTGCATGCGCTGCAGCAGCGCCACGCGCTCGTCGCGGTCCTCCTTTTCGACGCCATCGAGGTAGCTTTCGATGGCGCTGCCGAAGCCGCACCAGCCCGGCAGCGCCATGCGGCACTGACCCCAGGAGAAGGTCCACGGAATCGCACGCAGGTCTTCGATCGCGCGCGTGGCCTTGCGCGACGCCGGGCGCGAGCCGATGTTGAGTTCGGCGATCTCCCGGATCGGCGTGGCCGAGAAGAAATAGTCGGTGAATCCCGGCGTTTCGTAGACCAGCTTTCGGTAGGCGTCGCAACTGGCCTGGCTGATCTCGGCGGCGGCCTGCAGGAACGACTTGGGTGCCGTCTTGGTGGGGTGCAGCAGGGTCGCTTCGAGCGTGGCCGCCACCAGTGTTTCCAGGTTGCGGCGGCCGATGTCGGGGTTGGCGTATTTGGAGCCGATCACCTCGCCCTGTTCGGTCAGGCGGATCTGTCCGTTGACCGTGCCCGGCGGCTGCGCCAGGATCGCTTGATAGCTCGGACCGCCGCCACGGCCGACCGTGCCGCCGCGGCCATGGAACAGGCGCAACGTGATGCCGCGATGCTCGTCGAACAGCGCCACCAGCGCGACTTCGGCTCGGTACAGCTCCCAGCTGCTGGTGAAGCTGCCGCCGTCCTTGTTGCTGTCGCTGTAGCCCAGCATCACGTCCTGCTCGGCGCCGCTGTCTCTGACCAGCGCGGCGATGCCGGGCAGGGCATAGAACTCGCGCATGATGAGTTCGCTGCGGCGCAGGTCGCCGATGGTCTCGAACAGCGGCACCGTGATCAGCGCCGCAACGGCGGGGGCGTCGGCGCCGTCTTTGTCACTGTCGTTGTCACCGTCGTCGGCGCTGCCCCCGACAGTGCCTGTCAAGAGCCCGCATTCCTTCTGTAGCAGCAGCACCTCCAGCAGGTCGCTGACCTCCTCGGTGTGCGAAATGATGCAGTGGCGGATGGCGTCGCGGCCGTACATCGACAGTGAGTCGCGAGCGGTCTCGAAGATCGCCAGCTCGGAGACGGTCAGCTCCGAATAGGTCGCCCCGCGCACGCGCAGCGGCCGCGCGTCGGCCAGCAGCGCCATGAGGCAGACGCGGCGCCCGGATTCGTCCAGTGCGGCGTAGTCGGGTTGCAGCCTGGCGCTGCGCAGCAACTCGGCCACCACCGCTTCGTGCTTGTCGGAACTCTGGCGCAGGTCCAGCGTGGCCAGATGAAAGCCGAACACCTGCACCGCCCGGATCAGCGGCGCCAGGCGCGGCGCCACCAATGCTTCGGCGTGGTGGCTGCGCAAGGACTGCTCGATCACCAGCAGGTCGGCCAGAAAGTCTTCCGAGCCGTCATAGGGGTCTTGCGGTGCCACGGCATGGCGCAGGGCTTCGGTGCCGCTCAGCCGCTCCAGCGTGGCGGCCAGCCGCGAATAAAGGCCGATCAGGGCGCGCCGATAGGGTTCGTCCTGGCGGTGTTCGTGGCGGTCGGGCGAGCGGTCGGCCAGGGCCTGCATCGCGGGGGCCACCGGCGCCAGCATGCCCGACAACGACAACTCCGCGCCCAGTTCGTGGACCTCGGTCAGATAAAAACGCAGTGCCACTTCGGCCTGGCGTGACAGCGCGTGGCGCAGCGTGTCGGCGCGGACGTTGGGGTTGCCGTCGCGGTCGCCGCCGATCCAGTGCCCCATCCGCAGGAAGCTGGCCACCGGATGGCCGGGCAGGGCGCGTTCGATGTCGCGGTACATGCGCGGAATTTCGCGCAAAAAGGTGCGTTCGTAATAGCTGAGCGCGTTCTCGATCTCGTCGGCCACGGTCAGCCGAGTGGTGCGCATCATGCGGGTCTGCCACAGCTGCGTGATGCGGGCCCTCATCAGCGCTTCGTTGTCGGCCAGCCGTTCGGCGAACGGTTCGTCGTCGCGCCTTGCCAGCAGTGCGGCGATGGCGCGTTCGGCATCCAGGATGCTCTTGCGCTGGACCTCGGTGGGGTGCGCGGTCAGCACCGGCGAGACATAGGCCGTGGCCAGGGTCTGCGCGATCGCTTCGGCATGGTGCCCGGCGCGTTGCAGGCGTTCGAAGGCCAGCGCCAGCGAGCCTTCCTGCAGATGGCCGGCGCGGTCGTGCACCGCGCGGCGCCGCACGTGGTGGCGGTCTTCGGCGATGTTGGCCAGGTGCGAGAAATAGCTGAAGGCGCGGATCACGGTCACGGTCTGGTTGGCCGACAAGTTCTTCAGCAGGCGGTCGAGCGCCTTGCCGGCACCGCTGTCGTCCTTGAGCCGGTAGGCCACCGACAGTTGCCGCACGCGCTCGATCAACTCGAACGCGGGCAGCCCCTCTTGCTCGCGGATCACATCGCCCAGGATGCGGCCCAGCAGGCGGATGTCGTCGACCAGTGGCTGGTTCTTGATGGCGGCGTCTCGCTCGGCGCGGGCGGATGCCTGCGGACGCTTTTTCTTGCCGGCGTTGGACGATGACGCGGAACGTTTGAACGGGGTACGGGTTGCCATCGAAAGAGAGTTTGCGTGTGCGGGGACAAGGACCGGGTTGGTGCGAGGCAGGCGGCTCCATTGTCGGCGGGCGTCCACAACCCCATGTCTATGATCTGCCCGATGCAGCAACCGATCGTTATCGCCACCCGCGAAAGCCGCCTTGCGATGTGGCAGGCCGAGCATGTGCGCGATGGGTTGGTGGCGCGCTTCGACATCGCGGTCGAGCTGCTGGGGATGACGACACGCGGCGACCAGATCCTGGACCGCAGCCTGTCCAAGGTCGGCGGCAAGGGCCTGTTCGTCAAGGAGTTGGAGGCTGCGCTGGAAGCAGGCCGCGCGCATCTGGCGGTGCATTCGCTCAAGGACGTGCCGATGAACCTGCCGGCAGGCTTCGTGCTGGCCGCGATCTGGGCCCGTGAGGACCCGAGGGATGCGCTTGTCTCGAACCATCACGACACGCTGGCCGGCCTGCCGCAGGGCGCGGTGGTGGGCACGTCCAGTCTGCGGCGGGCGGCCCAGTTGCTGGCGGCGCGGCCCGACCTGCGGATCGAGCCGCTGCGGGGTAACCTCGACACGCGGCTGCGCAAGCTCGACGACGGCGGCTTCGATGCCGTCGTGCTCGCTGCGGCAGGGCTGATGCGGCTCGGCCTGTCGGCCCGCATCCGCAGCCGCTTCGAACCTTGGCAGATGATCCCTGCGGCGGGGCAGGGTGCGCTTGGGATCGAGGTGCGTGAAGACGCCGTTGAGCTGCGCGACATGCTGCAGCAGACGAGCCACCAGCCGACCTTGCTGGCCACGCAAGCCGAACGTGCCGTGTCGCGCGCCCTGGGCGGCAGTTGCAGCGTCCCGCTGGCGGCGCATGCCACCTTCGAGGGTGGGCGCCTGCATCTGAGCGCTGCGCTGGGCCACGGCACCGAGCCGCAGCGGCCGCTGCTGCAGACCCGGGTCGAGGCCGTCGTGGCCGACGAAGCCGCCGCGCGGGCGCTCGGCACCGAAGCCGCAATCGCGCTGCGTGCACAAGGCGCCGACGCCTACCTGGCCGCGGTGTGACCGCATCGGCCGCTGTTCGATGCGGGTGATCGTGACGCGCCCATCGGCCCAGGCCGCCGATTGGGTGCAAGCCCTGAGCACCTGCGGCGTGGACGCTGACGCCTTGCCGCTGATCCGGATCGAGCCCGCGGCCGATCACGCACCGCTGCAGGCTGCCTGGCACCACCTGCTCGCGCCATTGGCATCTCAAGGGCAGCCCGCGCAGCGCCCTGACCTGGTGATGTTCGTGAGCGCCAACGCGGTGCAGCACTTCATGGCCGCAAGGCCGGCGGCTTGCGCTTGGCCGGCCGGGGTGGTGGCGGCAGCGCCGGGGCCCGGCACCGCCACGGCCTTGCGGCAGGCCGGCGTGCCCGAGTCGCTGTTGGAGGACCCCCGCGGCGACCTTGCCAGATTCGATTCGGAAGGGCTGTGGCGGCAGCTCTCGGCCCGGTCGTGGCAGGGGCGGCGGGTGCTGGTGGTGCGGGGTGAGGTCGGTCGCAACTGGTTCGCCGAACAAATGCGGCAGCAAGGGGCCGAGGTCGATTTCGTGGTGGCCTACCGTCGCCTGCCGCCGCAGTTGGACGCCAACCAGCGGGCGCTCTTGGACGCAGCGCGCCAGGCACCGGATCGATGGTGCTGGCACTTCAGCAGCAGCGAGTCGGTCGCCAACCTGATCCGGCTGGTTCCGGACGCTGACTGGCGCTCCAGCGTGGCAGCTGCCACCCACCCGCGGATCGCGCAAGCCGTGCGTGCGGCCGGGTTCGGCCGCGTGGCCCTAATCGCCCCTACCCCGCAGGCCGTGGCCGACTGGCTGCGCAGCGCAGGCGCGCAGGACCCGTCGATACAATCTGCTCCGCAGTGAACGAGCCCTACGAGCCCCCTTCCGGACCGGCAGCCGCACCGCATGCTTCAGGGCCTGCTGGCGCCTCCGTGGCACCGGTTGTGGCTGCTTCATCCGCAGCGTCCCCCGCCGCGCCGCCCGCGCTGCCCCCGGCACCGCGCCCTGCCACGGGGCAGGGCCGTGACCTCGGGGGCACTGCACGCAGCCGCACCGCCTGGATCGTGGTCACGCTGGCGCTGCTGCTGCTGGCAACGCTGGCGGTCGGCGCCGGCTTGCTGGCCTGGAACACCCAGCAGCGGCTGAAGTCGTTGGAAGCCGAACTCGTCAAGCGCCAGCGCGACAGTGGCAGCGAGGCTGCCGAAGCCCGCGTGCTCGCGCGCCAGGCCGAAACCGCAGCCCGTGAATCGTCGGCTCGGGTGGCGCTGATGGAAGCGCGCGTGGCCGAAAGCACCGCTCAGCGCAGCCAGATCGAGGAACTGCTGCAGACCCTGGCCCGCTCACGCGACGAAAACGTGCTGGCCGAGCTGGAATCGTCGATCCGGGTGGCGCAACAGCAGTCTGCGATCACCGGCAGCCCGCAGCCCCTGGTACTGGTGTTGAAGCAGGCCGATGAACGTTTGACACGGATCGATCAACCGCGGCTCGAACGCCTGCGCCGTGCCGTCACCAAGGACCTGGAAGCGGTGCGCAATGCCGGCAGCGTCGACATCGGATCGCTCGCGGTGCGCATCGACGAGGTCATCCGCAAGGTCGACGACCTGCCGTTGCTGGCCGTGCCCGAACACCGCGCCACGGAACGTGCGGCGCGCGCCACCGGTGCCCGGTTGTCGGCATCGGCTGCAGCGTCGGGCGCGTCTTCGGCGCGACCTTTCACGCCTGCGTCCGCTTCCGCGGGGGTGACAGCTGCCTCTGCCCCGAGCGGTCCCGCCAGCGCTGCCGACGAAGGCTGGCGCATCGGTCCTTGGGCCAGCCAGGCGGCGGCGCACTGGGAGCGCGCCAGCAGCGCGATCTGGCAGGAAGTTCGGGGTCTGGTGCGCGTGACGCGCATCGAGCAGCCCGACGCCGTGCTGTTGGCGCCCGAGCAAGCGCTGTTTCTGCGCGAGAACCTGAAGCTGCGGCTGCTCAACGCCAGGCTCGCGTTGCTGTCGCGGCAGTTCGACCTTGCGCAGGCCGACCTGCGCACCGCACGTGTCGACCTCGACCGCTATTTCGACGACAGCACGCGCCGCGTGCAGACCGCCAGCGAGGCGCTTCGCGAAGTCGCGGCCCAGGCGCGGCAGGTGCAGGTTCCCGCACCCGAGGCCACGATGGCTGCGTTGGCGGCAGCAGCCGTCACCGCAGGTCGCTGAGGTCGGCCGCGGTGCGCAGCGTGATCTGGCTGGTGCTGCTGTTCGGCGTGGCCGTGGTTGCTGCCACCACGCTCGGCAGCAACGACGGCCTCGTGACGATCTACTGGCACGGCTGGCGCACCGAACTGTCGCTGAACCTGTTCGTGTTGCTGCTGCTCGGCAGCTGTGCCGCGTTGATGTTTTCGGTCAAGGCCATCAGCACACTGCTCAACTTGCCTCGCCGCGCCGGTGAATGGCGGGCGCTGCGGCGCGAACGTGTGGCGCAAAGTGCGCTGGTCGAGT
>JBDSMV010000412.1:0-14054 GCA_039915715.1 Rubrivivax sp.
ACACGTTGCCAGATGCCAGTTCGCGCTCTTCGTGGCGCACCTTCAACCAGTCCAGCGCCACCATCTCGAACTGGCTGCGCAAGTCGGCGCGACCCAATGCCGCAGCACCGACCACCACGACGGTGACCGCCAGCAGGCCGACCAGCGCCAGGGTGTTGTGGCTGATGTCGAGCAGGCCATTGCCGACATCGCGGGCGAAGATGACAGCGGACTTGCGTCCGGCGCTTGCTGTTTGTCGCAGCGTCTGAATGGCACTCATCGAAGACTCAACTCCTGGCGATTGCACCTTGGGCTTCACCTCATCATGGCGGGGCCGCATCGATCGCAATAATGGCCTGCAGGAGCACGGTCCTGCGCGGCGGGTGTGTCGGGCGGCGCCAGCAACTACGCGGCACCACGAGAACCTGTAGTGGCATGCCCGGAGGCATGACTGTCGCAGCACTGATCGCGATCGATCGGCTGCAATCATTTACAGGGTAAACCCTTAAAAAGTCGAATTGGCGAGATTCTAGGAACCGCTTCATACGTGGTCAAGGATAAAGAATCGCTTCTACATAACAAAGCATGAAATATCGGGACCTGCGCGACTTCATCGGCCAACTCCAGCAGCGCGGCGATTTGCGAATCCTGCGCGATCCGGTCTCGCCACGCTTCGAACTGACGGCAATCGGCGACAAGTTGCTGCGAGCCGGCGGCCCGGCGTTGCTGTGCACACAGCCAGTGGGTTTTTCCGTGCCGTGCCTGATCAACCTGTTCGGCACCCCTGAACGGGTGGCCCTGGGGATGGGGGCGGCGTCGGTCGCCGATCTGCGCGATGTTGGCCGCGTGTTGGCAAACCTGAAGGAGCCGGAGCCGCCGAAGGGCATCAAAGACGCCGGCAAGCTGCTGCAGATGGCCAAGGCGCTGTGGGACATGAAACCCAGCGTGCTGCGGCGCGCGCCGTGCCAGGACGTGGTGCTGGAAGGGGACGAGATCGATCTCGCGCGACTGCCGGTGCAGACATGCTGGCCTGGCGATGCGGGTCCGCTGATCACCTGGGGCCTGGTCATCACCCGCGGCCCGCAGTCGGTGCCGGCTCCTCGGCTGCGGCAGAACCTGGGCATCTACCGCCAGCAGGTGATTGGCCCGCGCGAAGTCATCATGCGCTGGCTCGCCCACCGCGGCGGGGCGCTCGACTTCCGCGATTTCGCACGCGCCAACCCGGGCCAGCCGTTTCCGATCGCGGTCGCGCTGGGGGCCGACCCGGCCACCATCCTGGGTGCGGTGACGCCGGTGCCCGACAGCCTGTCCGAATACCAGTTTGCCGGCTTGCTGCGTGGCGGGCGCACCGAGTTGGTGGCGTCCGGGGTCGGCGAGGGCGAGTTGAAGCTGCAGGTGCCGGCCAGTGCCGAGTTCGTGCTGGAAGGACACATCCCACTCGCGCCGCCGGGGTTCGAGGGCGTCTCGGCCCATGGCGTGCGGGTCAGGGAGCAGGGTGGCTACCTGCATGCCCTCGAAGGCCCGTTCGGCGACCACACCGGCTATTACAACGAACAGGACTGGTTTCCGGTGTTCAGGCTGACCCGCCTGACGCACCGCAATGACCCCATCTACCACTCCACCCACACCGGCAAGCCACCCGACGAGCCGGCGGTGCTGGGGGTGGCGTTGAACGAGGTCTTCGTGCCGATCCTGCAGAAGCAATTTCCGGAGATCAGCGACTTCTACCTGCCGCCCGAAGGCTGCAGCTACCGCATGGCGGTGGTGTCGATCAGGAAGGCCTATCCGGGCCATGCCAAACGCGTGATGTTCGGCATCTGGAGCTTCCTGCGCCAGTTCATGTACACCAAGTTCATCGTCGTCACCGACGACGATGTCGATGTGCGCGACTGGAAAGAGGTGGTGTGGGCCATCACCACCCGCATGGACCCGGTGCGCGACACCACGCTCGTCGACCAGACCCCGATCGACTATCTGGATTTCGCGTCGCCGGTCAGCGGGCTCGGCGGCAAGATGGGGCTCGATGCCACCAACAAATGGCCGGGCGAGAGCAGCCGCGAATGGGGGCGGCCGATCACGATGGACGCTGCAGTCGAGGCCCGGGTGGCGGGTCTGGTCGATGCAATCCTTGCCGACATGCCTGCAAAAAAATCGGCTCGTTGACCCGGTTCTTGGTTGCGCGGCGCTGCCGGCGGGTGTACGGTTGTCACGCCTGCAAAGCAGGCACCCCAAAGGCGCAGTCGCTGCGCCTCAGGCGCTGTGGACTTTCAAACTCCGCAGCCCCATTGGTGGCGCAAGCTGCCCGTCCCGCCAACCCCCAGGGGCTGGCGGGATTCGTTTTTTGGGCCCGCTCATTCCGACGGCATTCCGAACGCATCGGCCAGCAACGCATACGAGCGGCGCCGCGCGGCCGGGTCGTGGGCCCAGGTGTTGACGACGATCTCGTCCAGGTCGAATTGCTGCGCCAGCCCGCGCAACCCGTCGGCGACATCGGCCGCAGTGCCCACCAGCGCACTGCGGCGTGGCCGGTCCAGCATCGCCTGTTCGGCGGCACTGAAGCCTTGTTCGGCGATCGCGGCCGGCGCCTGCAGCGGGCCGACGCGACCCGCCTGGCGGTCGATGCGGAAGCGGTCGCGGCTCAGGGCATGGACGCGCGCGTCCTCGGCGGTGTCGGCTGCCAGCGCCCAGACGCAGATCGTCGGCTGCGGCTTCGGGTGGCGTTCGCTCGGCCGGTAGAGCTGTCGGTACAGCGCCAGCGCCTCCTCGGCGCCGTGGCCGTCCATGAAGAAGTAGGCGAAGGCATAGGGCAGGCCCAGATGCGCTGCCAGCTGGGCACCGTAGTTGGAGCTGCCCAGGATCCAGATCTCGGGATGTTCAGAAGCAGCCAAGCCCGTTCGCGGCAGCGGGTGGGCGCTGATGCCACGGTGGCGAAGGCCGCTGGTCCAGGCCTGCAGGTCCACCACCTGCTGCGGAAAGTCGTCGGCGGCCTGCGCGGCGTTCGGGTTCAGTGCCATCGCGGTACGCATGTCGCCGCCGGGGGCGCGGCCCACGCCCAGATCGATGCGGCCCGGGGCCAGCGAATCCAGCACCCGGAACTGCTCGGCCACCTTCAGAGCCGAGTAGTGCGGCAGCATCACACCGGCACTGCCGATGCGGATGCGGTGGGTGCGCGCGGCGATCGCGGCCATCACGATCTCGGGTGCGCTGCCAACGATGGTCGGCAGACCGTGGTGTTCGCTGACCCAGAAGCGCGCATAGCCCAGGGTCTCGCAGTGCGCCGCCAGGTCCAGCGTGTCACGTAACGCATGGCCTTCTTCGCGCCCTGTGCAGGCGATCGACTGGTCCAGCACCGACAGCGTCAACGGGCGCAGCGCTGTCTGCAGGTCGTTCGGGTTCGTCGCCATGCTCACGCCGGCCATGCGCCGAGCGGCGCTTTCAGGGTCACGGTTTCAGCTTCGGCATCGGCAGTCACTGGTGGATGGGGCTGGAGCTGCGGCCGCGCCGGGCGGCCTGTCGGCAACGGGTCGAACAGGCCGACGCCTTGACCCGACTGCGGCGGCGCCAGCGTCGGCTGCGTGGCCGACTGCGACGCCACACGAACAGCGGCCAGGATCATCGCTGCGGCCTTCTCGGCAATCATCACCGTCGGCGCGTTGGTGTTTCCCGAAACGATGCTCGGCATCACCGACGCATCCACCACCCGCAGCCCGCGCACCCCGTGCACCCGCAGCGTGGCGTCGACCACCGACCCTGCCGCATCACCGTCTGCGCTTGCCGGGCCCATGCTGCAGGTGCCCACCGGGTGATAGATGGTGTCGGCATGGTTGCGGATGAAGTGCTCGATCTGCGCATCGCTGGTGGCGGTGGCTGATTTCTGCAGTTCACGTCCGCCATGCGATGCCAGCGCGGGCTGCGACAGGATATGCCGCATCGCCTTGAAGCCACTGACCAGGCGCGGCAGGTCGTCGGGGTCGCTGAAGAAGCCGGGGTCGATCAGCGGTGCCGCCAGCGGGTCGGCGCTGGCGAGCGTGACCTGGCCGCGGCTCTTCGGACGCAGCAGACACACATGGCAGGAGTAACCATGGCCGAACACCGTCTTGCGGCCGTGGTCGACCAGTTTGCCGATCACGAAATGCAATTGAAGGTCGGGGGTCTCGAGATCGGGCCCGCTCTTGATGAAGGCACCGGCTTCGGCGAAGTTGGTGGTCAGGAGGCCGGTGCGGTCGCGGCGCCAGTCGCGGATGCCTCGCAACGCTTGCCAGGCACCCGACAGCGACAAGCCGAAGAGGTCCTTCAGCTGCGGCGCGTCCACCACCTGCACCACGTCCACGTGGTCCTGCAAGCGCTGGCCCACACCGGGCAGCGCATGCCGCACGGGAATGCCGTGCGCGCGCAGCGCCGCCGGCTCGCCGATGCCCGACAGCATCAGCAACTGCGGTGACTGCAGGGCGCCGGCGCACAACAGCACCTCGCGTTTGGCCATCAGCTTCTGGGTGCTGCCGTCCTGGCGCAGCTCGACCCCGGTGGCGCGCAGCGGGTCGGCTGCGTCGTCGAAGCTCAGGCGCAGCACCTGCACGTCGGTCATGATTTGCAGGTTCGGCCGCTGGCCCACATGCGGAGTCAGGTAGGCCTTGGCGACGCTGTAACGCTCACCGTTGCGGTGGGTGACCTGATAGGGGCCGGCGCCTTCCTGCGCGGCGCCGTTGAAGTCGGGGTTGTGCGGCACCCCGGCTTCGGCAGCGGCCTGCACGAAAGCGGCGCCCCAGCGGTTGGGGCTTCGCAGGTCCATCACGTTGAGTGGGCCGCCGGTGGCATGGAAATCGTCAGCGCCGCGTTCGTTGTGCTCGGCCTTCAGGAAGTAGGGCAGCACATCGCTCCAGCCCCAGCCCCGGGTGCCGAGCGCGGCCCAGCGGTCGTAATCCTGTGCCTGACCACGCAAGTAGATCATGGCGTTGATGGAGCTGGACCCGCCCAGCACCTTGCCGCGTGGCTGGTAGCCGCGGCGGCCGTTCAGCCCCGCTTGCGGCACGGTCTGAAAGCCCCAGTTGGCATGGCCCGACTGCGCCATCAGCGCAAGGCCTGCGGGGCAGTGGATCAACACGCTGCGGTCGGCCGGGCCGGCTTCGAGCAGGCAGACTTTGACCGCAGGATCCTGGCTCAGGCGCGACGCCAGAACCGATCCGGCCGAGCCGCCGCCGACGACGATGTAATCGAACATGGGGGGTGCATCTCCTTCGTTGCGACCCATCGTAGCCAGCCCTGTTGGGGAGCGGGCTCTAGCGCCATTCGTCGATGCCCGGCTCCTGCAGGCAGAGGATGCCGACAGGGGCGCCGCACCCGCATAATCGCGCCCCCGCCAAGGGTCAACCCCAAGGCCATCGACCCGCCGACCCCGCCCCGACCCGCCCCGCTAAAAGGACTTTCGCTTGTTCCAGCGCTTCGAACGCCTGGTGCCGGTTTATCCGGATGCCTTGCCACCCCCGCCGCCGACGCGTTTCTTCGCGTTCTTGTGGGAGTGCACGCACGGCTTGCGCCCCTACCTGTTGCTGCTGACGCTGTTCACGGCGGCCATCGGTGCCTTCGAGGCGTTGCTGTTCAGCATGATGGCGCATGTGGTGGACGCGCTCGGCAGCGTCAAGCCGGCCGAGTTGTGGGCCGAGCATGGTCGGACGCTGGCATTGCTGGGCGCGGTGCTGGTGGCCAGCATCGGTCTGGCGACGTTTCAGGCGCTGTTCAAGTACCAGGCCATCTTCGTCAACTTTCCGATGCGGCTGCGCTGGAATTTCCACCGGTTGATGCTCGAACAGAGCATGGGCTTCTACCAGGACGAATTTGCCGGTCGCATCGCAACCAAGGTGATGCAGACGGCTCTGGCGGTGCGCGAAACCTGGCTGATCCTGACCGACATCCTGGTCTATGTGGTGATCTACTTCGTGACCCTGATTGCCGTGCTGGCTGCCTTCGACACCTGGCTGGTGCTGCCCTTCATGGGCTGGCTGGCGCTGTACTTGATCACCTTGCGCTACTTCGTGCCGAAGCTGGCCAAAGTGGCGCAGGTGCAGGCCGATGCGCGCTCGTTGATGACCGGCCGCATCACCGACGCCTACACCAACATCGCCACCGTCAAGCTGTTCTCGCATGCCCAGCGTGAAGCGCACTTCGCTCGCAGCGCGATGGAAGAGTTCATGGTCAGCGCTCGCGGGCAGATGCGGCTGGTGACCGGGTTCGAGGCGGTCAACCAGGTGCTGAGCGTGCTGTTGATCGCGTCGATCACCGCGGTCAGCTTGTGGCTGTGGACGCTGTCGGCGATCGGCCTGGGCGCGGTGGCGGCGGCCACGGCCATGGCCTTCAGATTGAACGGCATGTCGCACTGGGTGATGTGGGAAATGGCCACGCTGTTCGAGCACATCGGCACCGTGCAGGACGGCAAGGGCACGCTGGCGCGGGCGCGTTCGGTGGTCGATGCCCCCGACGCCAACGCGTTGGTGGTGCCGCGCGGCGAGGTGCGTTTCGACAATGTGACCTTTGCCTACGGCGGCCCGCGCAAGGTGGTCGACGGGCTCAGCTTCACAATCAAGCCGGGCGAGAAGATCGGCTTGGTGGGGCGCTCGGGCGCCGGCAAGAGCACGGTCGTCAATCTGCTCTTGCGCCTGTATGACCTGGAGTCGGGCCGGATCCTGATCGACGGCCAGGACATCGCTGGTGTCACGCAGGAGAGCCTGCGACGGCAGGTGGGCATGGTGACGCAGGACACCTCGCTGCTGCACCGCAGCGTGCGCGACAACATCGTCTACGGCAGGCCCGATGCCACCGACGCCGAGATGCTGCGCGCTGCCGAGCGCGCCGAAGCGCACGACTTCATCGGCGGCTTGACCGACCCCAAAGGACGACATGCCTACGACGCCCATGTGGGCGAACGCGGCGTGAAACTCAGCGGCGGCCAGCGCCAGCGCGTGGCCATCGCGCGGGTGATGCTGAAGGACGCGCCGATCCTGCTGCTGGACGAAGCCACCAGTGCACTCGACAGCGAAGTCGAAGCCGCCATCCAGCTGAGCCTGTACCGATTGATGGAAGGCAAGACGGTGGTGGCGATTGCGCACCGGCTGTCGACGATCGCGGCCATGGACCGGCTGATCGTGATGGACCAGGGCCGCATCGTCGAGACCGGCAGCCACCAGAGCCTGCTGGCGGCGGATGGCATCTATGCCCGCTTGTGGGCGCACCAGAGCGGCGGCTTCCTGGGCGAGGAGGTCGACGCGTCGGGGCCGCTGAGCGAGGCGATCACCGACTGATCACTGGGCGGATCGCTGGCCCGATCGGTGGCCCGATCGTCGATCGCCGGGCACCGGCGCTCAGTGCCGCGGGTGTTCGGTGGGGTCGAAGTGCGACATGCTGGGACCGCCGAGCACCATCGGTTCGGTTTCGATCCAACCGCTGGTGGCCGGACCGACCGCGGGCTTTGCCATGCACCGCAGCGCCCCGGCCAGCGGGGTTCGGTGTTCGGCCGCCCTGACCGCCAGCGGTGCGGCTGGCAACGGGTCGCGCAGGGGGCGAGCGGGCGACACCGCGGCGGGCGTGGCAAAAACCGCATCGAGCGTGGCAGCGGCATGTTCGGCCATTGCGGCTTCGCGCAGTCGCCCCATTTGCTTCCGGTCGCGCAGGTGTTCGAGCAGGGCCACCGTTGCCGCCACGGTCAGCAGGGCGCCGAATCCGATGGCCAGGCAAAGCAGGAACGTCTCCATGGGGTGACTATCGGCCGCGGAAGCGCCCGCTTGAGGCGCATCGGCAGGCGATTCAATCCCCGCGGACCCGCTTGCAGCCGCAAGCCGCGACAATCAGTGCCCGGTTGCGAGCCAAGGCTGAACCGGGTTCCTGCTCTTTTTTGCCATCTTCACAGCGGACCGTCGTGACCACCATTGCCCTGACCGATGTGCCTGTCCGCCAGGCCCCTGCGGTCCACATCCCTGCCGCAAAGCCCGGCCCGAAGCCGATCACCAGCTGGCGCCCGTTCTGGGCCAAGCGCTTCGGTCGTGCGCCCTACCTGCCGATGAGCCGCGCCGAGATGGATGCGCTGGGCTGGGACAGCTGCGACATCGTGATCGTTACCGGCGATGCCTATGTCGACCACCCGAGTTTCGGCATGGCGGTGATCGGCCGGGTGCTGGAAGCGCAGGGGTTCCGCGTCGGCGTGATCGCTCAGCCTGACTGGCAAAGCGCCGATGCGTTCAAGCAGCTGGGCCGCCCGAACCTGTTCTGGGGCGTGGCCGCCGGCAACATGGATTCGATGATCAACCGCTACACGGCCGATCGAAAGATTCGCAGCGACGATGCCTACACCCCGGGCGGGCAGGGCGGCAGCCGCCCCGACCGCGCCACGCTCGTCTACACCCAGCGCTGCAGGGAAGCCTTCGGCGATGTGCCGGTGGTGATCGGCGGCATCGAAGCCAGCCTGCGGCGCATCGCCCATTACGACTACTGGCAGGACAAGGTGCGCCGCAGCATCCTGGTCGACAGCAAGGCCGACCTGCTGTTGTACGGCAACGCAGAACGTGCGGTGATCGAGGTCGCGCACCGCCTGGCCGCGCGCCAACCCATCGAAAGCCTGACCGACATCCGCGGCACCTCGTTCATGGTGCGCGACGCGCACGCCGCGGTGCTCGGCGACTTCTCGGAAATCGATTCGACCGAAGTCGATCGGCCGGGCCGCATCGACCAGCACATCAGTCCGTACCTGACCACCGAGGAAGCCGCGGCGTCGGTGGGCGAGACCTGCACCAAAGCCGGCGGCGATGCGCCTGCCGTCACGGCTGTTTCGGCTGTTTCGGCTGCTCCCGCGCAGGCCACGGTTGCGATGCCGATCTCGCGCAAGCCGGTTGCGGCCACCGGCGCGGTGCGGGCGGTGCAGATGCCGGCGCGCGAGAAGACCGTGATCCGCCTGCCCGCCTACGAGCAGGTCAAGAGTGACCCGGTGCTGTATGCCCATGCCAACCGTGTGCTGCACCTTGAAACCAACCCCGGCAACGCCCGCGCGCTGGTGCAGCGCCATGGCAGCGGGGCGACCGCGCGCGATGTCTGGATCACGCCGCCGCCGATCCCGCTGAGCACGGCGGAGATCGACCATGTCTTCGATCTGGAATACGCCCGCAGCCCGCATCCCTCGTATGCCGACGAGAGCGGCAGCCACGACCACGCCACCAAGATCCCGGCCTGGGAAATGATTCGTTTCAGCGTCAACATCATGCGCGGCTGCTTCGGCGGCTGCACCTTTTGCTCGATCACCGAACACGAAGGCCGCATCATCCAGAGCCGCAGCGAAGACAGCGTGATCCGCGAGATCGAGGAGATCCGCGACAAGGTCAAAGGTTTCACCGGGGTCATCAGCGACCTGGGCGGCCCCACCGCCAACATGTGGCGCATCGGCTGCAAGAGCCCGGCCATCGAAGCCGCCTGCCGCAAGCCGAGTTGCGTTTATCCAGGCATCTGCTCGAACCTCAACACCGACCACGGACCGCTCGTCAAGATGTACCGGCGGGCGCGGGCGTTGCGCGGCGTCAAGAAAGTTTTGATCAGCAGCGGCCTGCGCTACGACCTGGCGGTCGAATCACCGGAGTACGTGAAAGAGCTGGTCACGCACCATGTCGGCGGCTATCTGAAGATCGCCCCGGAGCACACCGAAGGCGGGCCGCTGTCGAAGATGATGAAGCCGGGCATCGGCAGCTACGACACCTTCAAGCAGCTGTTCGAGCAGTACAGCGCCGAAGCCGTCAAGAAGCAGTACCTGATCCCGTACTTCATCGCCGCACACCCGGGCACGTCCGACGACGACATGATGAACCTGGCGATCTGGCTCAAGCGCAACGGCTTCAAGGCCGACCAGGTGCAGACGTTCTATCCGAGCCCGATGGCCACCGCCACGGCGATGTACCACACCGACCTGAACCCGCTGAAGGGGATCAGCCGCGATCCAAAGCGGGCCGAGAAGGTCGACACCGTGCGCGGCGAACGCCGCCGGCGGCTGCACAAGGCGTTTCTGCGCTGGCACGACCCGGCCAACTGGCCGCTGCTGCGCGATGCGTTGCAGTCGATGGGCCGCGCCGACCTGATCGGCAACGGCAAGCACCACCTGATCCCGAACTTCCAGCCCGCGGCCGGTACTGGCTATGTCAGCCCGCGCCGAAAGAACAGCACACCGGTTGGCAAAGGGCGCCTGCTGACGCAGCACACCGGCCTGCCGCCGCGTGATCTCGGCTCTGCGCCTGCCGCAAAGTCGCAGTCCGGCGGCCAGGCGCTGCCAGCGCGCCGCAAGGGACGCTGATTCCGCTTGGCCCGATGCCGCGGTGATGCGCGGCGTTCGACCCCCCGTTTCGAGGGGTGCGAATGCCACGAATGGGCCTGCGTGAGTGACTCCCCCATGTCGTCGGCATGGGTCCCGTGCTACGTTCCCAAGCTGAGATCACCAACCGATTGAGAGACCCCGAATGAAGCTCACCTCCACGGCCTCGACCTTGAAGCATCTGCTGGCTGCTGCGGCGCTGGCGGCATTCACCCTGCAGGCCCAGGCCGTTGTCGGGGTGCCCTCTGCGTTCACCGGGGTCTATGTGTTCGGCGACAGCCTCTCTGATGGTGGCAACAACCGCTTGGTGCTGGGCGGCAGCGGCGCCGGGCAGACCATCACCGGCAACAGCTACATCCCGACCTTCCCGTATGCCTCCAGCACCTACAGCAACGGACCGGTGTGGTTCAACACCTTCGCGGCCGGGCTGGGGCTGGCGTCCTTCGCCACGCCGTCTTTGGCCGGCGGCGGCAACAACGCGTATGGCGGCGCGCGCACCACGTTCGATGGCGGCTTCCCGCCCAGCACCCGCACGCAACTGAACGGTTTCCTGGGCAGCAACGGCGTGTCGGCCAACGCGATCTATGTGCTGGCCAGCGGCGGCAACGATGTGCGCGATGTCGCGACCGCGTTCGGCAGCAGCGGCAACCCCGCTGTTGTGGCTGCGGGTGCGCAGGCCTACGCCACGGCAACTGCCGGCATGGTCAGCTCGCTGGTGGCCGCAGGCGCCACCCCGAAGAACATCGTGGTCTGGAACGTGCCGAATGTGGGTCTGGCGCCGGCGACATTGGCACTCGGCGCGTTGGCCTCCGGTGGCGCGACCTTTGTGTCGTCGTCGTTCAACACCGCGCTCGGCAGCGCATTGGCCACCTCCGGCGTCACGATGTTCGACGTGTTCGGTCTCGTGGGTGCGGCCGCTGCCAGCGGCCAGTTCACCAACCTCACCGATGCCTGCGGCGCTGCGGTCAACAACTGCAACCCGGCCACCGCGCTGTTCTGGGACGGCATTCACCCAACCGCTGCGGCTCAGGCTTTCGTCGGCAACCGGATGCTGGCAGCGGTGGTGCCCGAACCCGCCGCGGTCTGGATGTTCATGGCCGGTTTGGTTGCGGTCAGCGGGATGCGCCTGCGCCGCCGCTGATCGGCAGCAGCCGACCCCGGCAGTGGCGGTCGTCGAACGCCACTGCCAATCGATCAAACCGCCCCGCGCTTCGGGGCGGTTTTTTTGGGTCTTCCATTCGAGGCAGCCGCATCAAACACCGGCTTCCGCCAGCGCCTGCACCAACGCATCGAGATCGGCCTGCGTGTTGTAGGCCTGCACCGAGACCCGCACGAAGCGCTGCTCACCGTGTTGGATCACCGGCACCTCGATGCGGTGCTGATCGAACAGCCAACGCCGCAGCGCGTCGCCGTCGTCGGTGCGCACCGGTATCGGCACCATCTGCGCATGCGCGCTGTCGGCGGCGATCGGCTGCAAGCCGTTGCGAGACAGCACGCGGTTGCGGGTCTCGATCGCCATCGCATGGCAACGCTGCCGCAGTGCAGGCCAGCTGTGGCGGTCCTGAAACTCGATCGCGGCCGGCACCGCCAGGAAGGCCGCGATGTCACGCGTGCCCTGCCACTGCAGGCGACGTTCCAGCAGCGTGTGGCCGGTGTAGGCATCGAATCCGCTGTGACCGCCATCGCCCACCGCATAGCCCCAACTGACGACGGCGGCATGCAGCTCGGCATGGCGTTCGGCCCGCGCATGCAGGAAGGCCGCGCCTTTCGGCGCACACAGCCACTTGTGGCAATTGCCGGTCGTGAAGTCGGCACCGATGGCTTCGAGATCGATCTCGATCTGCCCCGGGGCATGCGCGCCGTCGACCACGGTGGTGATGCCGCGCCGCCGCGCTTCGGCGCACAGATCAGCCACCGGAAGGATCAACGCGGTGGTGGAGGTGATGTGGCTCAGATAGAGCACCCGCGTCCGCGGTGACAGCGCTGCCGTGATGCGCTGCACCGCGTCGTCGGCATCGAAGGGCAGCGGCAGCGACAGCGGGCGGTAGACCGCGCCGCGTTCGGCGCAGACGAAGCGCCAGGCCGCTTCGCAGGCACCGTACTCGTGGTCGGTGGTGACGACCTCGTCGCCTGCTTGCAAGGTCATCGACCGCGCCACCGTGTTGACACCGGTGGTGGCGTTGGGCAGGAAGACCAGATCCTCGGCCGATGCACCCACCCGATCGGCCAACACCCGGCGCGCACCGAGCAGCAATTGCGCCGACCGACGGCCCAGGAAGGCCACCGGGTTGCGCTCCAGTTCGAGTTGCCAATGCCGATAGGCACGGAAGACCTCGCGCGGACAAGCCCCGAACGAGCCGTGATTCAGGAACACCAGGTCCGGGTCGAGCAGAAAGGCGTTGCGCATCGTGGCGCATCTTCGCTGCTGGAGCCACTCCCTGCCAGCGGTCATCGGCAGCTGCGATTCGCCATCGACTCCGCCTTCCACGCCCACACCGACACCGACACCGAGCCCGCATGACACGATCCGATCCCGCGGTTGCTGCCGTGCTGCAAGTGGCTTTCACACAGATTCAGGCAACCGCGGCAGCGGCTCTGGCGGAGGTGCCGGCCCGCCTGCAGATCGCCGAGCGCGATGCCACCTGCACCGAAGAGCAGGCGCTGCTGGTGGCGGCGCGCCGGCATGCGATGCAACACGGCGCGCAACTGGCGCAGGACTTCGGACAGGCGTTGCGGGCCCGCGTGCAGGGCGACTTGCAAGCCGCGGGTGCGCAGCCCGGCAACCCGCTGCGCGCTGCGGTGATCGGCTGGGCCATGAACCGGGCGATACAGAAAGGCACCCCCGACGCCAAAATGGCTCGTGTGCTGGCGCGCCACACGGGCTTCGGCCTCTCAACGGCGATGGCCGACTGCCGGCGCCGCATCGTTCATGACTTGCAGGCGCGCGGCATCGGCAGCGCGGGTGAGGTTGGCGCGATCCCCGCGGAAGCCGGCGCGATCGCCGCCGGTCAGGCTGCACCTGACACGGTTCGGCAACGTGAGCAGACCGCGTTGCTTGAGGAACTGATGCGCGGTGAAACCCCGTCGGCGTGGGCGTCGATGCTGCAATGTTCGTCACCGGATGATGCCGCTGGCGCTGGCGCTGGCGCTGGCGTTGGCGAACCGCATGGAGCTGACGATCTCGACGATCCAGACAGCCGCCTGACGCAGGTATTGCGCGCGCTCAACGATGCTGAAACCAACGCCGACCCGGGCAGCCACACCGGTACTTCCCGGGCGCCGCAAAACCTGATCCGCCGTCACCGGGCCGCGCTCGAAGAGGCGGCGACCGCCCCGCTCGATCGGCTCATGATCGGCATTACCTGCGACCTGTTCGACGCCGTGGTGGCCGACCCCCACGTGCCCCCTCCGGTTGCGGCCGTGCTGGCACCGCTGCAACTGCCGGTGCTGCGGGTGGCGTTGCGCGACCCCGGCTTCTTTGCCAGCGGCCGACATCCGGTGCGGCGCTTCATCGACCGTGTGGCCTCACTCGGCCAGGCCCGCGAAGACCTGGACAGCGACATCGGACGCAGTTGGCTCTCACGCGTCGCCGGCCTCGTCAAACAGATCGTCCACGGCGACTTCCACCAACCGCGGCTCTACGACCGCCAGCTGCAGGCGCTGGAACGCATCACCGACGAGACCGCACGAGCCGAAGTCGACGCCAGCGCCGCCGGCGCCACCGTGCAGGTCAAGGAAGCCG
>JBDSMV010000042.1:0-7099 GCA_039915715.1 Rubrivivax sp.
CGCCTGAACTGCTCAACAAAACCCGGCGTGGCCAGCCGCCAGGCCTGCCCGATCCCCAGGTAGCGGCTGTAGTTGGCGGCGATCAGTTCCAGCTCGCTGTCGTGCGACGCCAGGCTGGGCAATTCGGGCAACAACAATGCGAAACCGAACTCGGTGTTGAGTTCGGCGAATCCGGCCTGCAGCATCTGGCGCAACTCGTCGGCCTGCGCCACGGCTGCACCGATGTCGGCTCGAAAGCGCCACATAAGGTTGTCGAACGACGCCCGCCCGCCGATGCCGAAGCTGCGCAACAGGCCCGGTGGCCGCAGCGCTTCCATTTGTTGGCGCAACGCGCTGCTGGACAAGGGCGACAGCGCAGCCCGCAGCAGCCGCTGCTGCACCGAGCGCAGTGCGGTCAGCCGCACCGTGCAGCGTTCGAAGTCGGCGGTGTCGGCGTCGATGCGCCGCAGCATCAATTGCAGCTTGCCACCGCTCTTGCCACGCAAGCCGCGCAACTCAAGCAACTGCTCGGTGTGCTGGCGGCGGCGGTCGGACAAGCGGCGCTCGGCCCCGCTCCGAACTTGATCCACCGCTGCCACCGCGGACGCCACCAGCAGTTCGCGGCGGCGCGGCAGCAGTTCCTGCGCCAGCGCCTGCTCCAGCGCCGGCAGACGGCTCGCCTGCAGCGCTTCAGGTCGGTCACCGACGCGCGCGGCCAGCGCGTCACGCGCCGACAGCGCGAACACGCGCGAAGGCGGCATCTGCAGCAGCTCGGCCGTGCGGGTGCGCTGCAACTCGATCTGCGCATGCACTTCATCCACGCTCAGCAGCGGGTCGGCCAGGGTGTCGATCTTGTTGAGCACCACGAAGCGCTGCAGGCTGGACTGGTCCAGATGGTCACGCCAGATCGCGAGGTCCGACCGGGTCACGCCGGTGTCGGCGGCCAGCACGAACAGCACCGCATGGGCCGACGGCAGCAAGCCGAGGGTCAGCTCCGGCTCGGCGCCGACGGCATTGAGCCCCGGCGTGTCGACCACCACCAGGCCGTGGCGCAGCAACGGGTGCGGATAGTTGATGACGGCATGGCGCCAGGCCGGCACCTCGACCGTTCCGTCGGCCGCCTGCGGCGGGTTGTCTTCGGGCTGCGACTCGTGCCACAAGCCGAGTTCGGCGGCGCGCGCGGTGTCGACCCGGCGGGTGGCGGTGACAGCCGACAGCGACTGCGCCAGCGCGTCGGTGTCGCCCGGATCCAGCGGCACGATGTGCCACTCGTCTTCACGCGGGCGCAACTCGGTCAGCGACAAGCCTCTCAGACGAGTCTCGATCGGCAGCAACGCCAGCCTCGGCGGCAGGTGGGCATCGTGGCGCAACTCCACCGGACACATGGTGGTGCGCCCCGGTGTGGCCGGCAGCACGCGGCGGCCGGCATCTGCGAAGAAGATCGCGTTGATCAGTTCTGACTTGCCGCGCGAGAATTCGGCCACGAAGGCCAGCACCAGCTTGTCGGCAGCCAGACGGTCTCGCAGCGACTGAAGCACCGCCGCGTCGGCATCGGCCAGCAGGTCGTGGTCGGCCAGCGAACGGCCGAGCGCGGCCATCTGCCGGTCCAGCGCTGCGCGCCACGCGGCAAGCGCGTCCAGGCTGTCGGCGATCGGGCTTGACATGTGGCGGCTGCGGACCGGGTGGGGGAGGCCTGGGAGTCGGGGTCTGCATCGGCCCGTGCCGAAAGCCGTTGAAAGCGGCGGCGCCGAACGGAGATCGATCCTAGCTCAGGGGTTCCCCGCAGGTACCCGGCGGATGCGTGCAATGCACATCCCGTTCGGGACCAAGTTCACGTTTCAGCGGCGCTGGCAGACCGGGCAGTAGAAGGTCGAGCGTTGAAGTTGTTGCACGCGGCGGATGGGCGCAGCACAACGCAGGCACGGCAGGCCCGCGCGCCCGTAGACCGCCGCCTGCGACTGGTATGACCCGCTGGCGCCATGCACGTCGCTGAAGTCGCGCAGGGTCGAGCCACCCAGATCCATCGCCTTCGACAGGGTCAGCCGCAGCGCCGCCAGCAGCCGCGTGGCCCGCGGTCGGCTGATGCGGTCGGCACGCAGCGCAGGGTGGATGCCGGCCAGAAACAGCGCTTCACAGGCATAGATGTTGCCGGCCCCGACCACCGCCACGCCCGACAGCAGGACCGCCTTGACCGGCGAGCGCCGGGCCTGCAGTGACGCATGGAACGAAGCCGGAGTCAGGCCGACATCGAAGGGCTCCGGCCCCAGTCGCGACAGCAGGGTGGCCGCCGGCGCGGCCGCCAGCGAAGCCGACCACAACACGGCGCCGAAGCGACGCGGGTCGTTGAGCCGCAAGGTGCCGCGGTCGGTCATGAGGTCGAAATGGTCGTGTGCGCCGACCAGTGGCACCACCGGCCCCGTCAGCAACATCAACGAGCCGGACATTCCCAGGTGCATCAGCAACCCGCCTGCAAGAGCGGGGCCCCGTGACAGCGGCAACCACAGGTACTTGCCCCGTCGGGAGACTTCGCCGATTTCGGTCCCTTCCAGCACCGACGGGTCGGCATTGAACGGCCACCGCAACGGCTTGCCGAAGGTGGCCCGCAAGACCACCGCGCCGCGCAAGGGTCCGGCGATGCCCCGCCGGGTGACTTCGACTTCCGGTAACTCGGGCATGGACCGTCGTTGCAAACCTCGGGTGAACTGGCCGGAGGCTTCGCAAAGAAGCCTCGACAAAGCGGCATTCGCGTCAGCAGTCGACAGCTGCAGCGCGCGCCGAAAGCCGGCCACCAGCAAGGCGTCTGATGAGGGGTCATTATGTGAGAATGACCGTCAACCCAATGGAAACCCTGATGCTTCACTCCCCTCGTCGGCGTCAGGCACCGATCCGCAGACCACAGCGCCTGCGCACGGTCTGCGCATCCTGGCTGATCGGTTTGGCTGCGGGCGTGGTGGTGCCGGCGCTCGCGCAGCAGCAGCCCAAGCGCCCTGCTGCTCCTGTCATCGCTCCTGCTGCTGTTCCCGCGACCCCGGCTTCGGCTGCTTCCGATCCGCAGCCGGCAGCGCAGTCCGCGATGGACGCCCGGCTGCTCTACCAGTTGCTGATCGCCGAGATGGCGTTGAACGCCGGCGATGCCGCCGGAGCGTTCGAATTGATCCTCGATGCCGCCACGCGCCAGCGCGACGATGCACTCTTCAAACGCGCGGCCGACATCGCCTTGCGCGAACGCGCCGGGGACAGGGCGTTGGAAGCCGCGCGCGCTTGGCGCAACGCCAATCCCGATTCGATGGAAGCGCTGCGGTTGCAATTGCAAGTGTTGCTGCTGTTGAACCGGCCCGAAGCGCTGTCCGAACCGCTGACCGCGCTGATCGAGAAAACACCGGCTGCCGACCGGCCCGCGCTCATCAACGCGTTGCCGCGATTCATGCAGCGCGCCAGCAAACCGCGCCTCGTGGCGGCGATGATTGAGGATGCATTGCGTCCGTACCGCGACGCCGATGGCACACGCATCCCCGCCCGCGTGGCCACCGCGCGGGCCTGGCTCGAAGCCAAGGACATCGAACGCGCGATGGCCCAAGCCCGCGACGCCATCCAGGCCGACCCGTCGGCCACAGGTCCGGCTTTTCTTGCGCTGGAACTGATGTCCGCTGCGCCAACTGCTGAACAGCTGGTGCAGGATTACCTGGCACGGCCATCGGCCGACGCATCGGTGCGTTTGGGCTATGTGCGGCTTCTGACCGGCAAGCGGCGCTATGCCGATGCAGTGGCGCAGTTGCAGATCGCCACTCAGAATCAACCCGAACTGGCACCACCGTACCTGTCGCTGGGTGCATTGCAGTTGGAGCTGAAGCACCCCCAGGAAGGTGAAGCGGCGCTGATGCGCTATGTCGAACTGGTTCAGCGGCAAGCCGCCAAGGCGCCAGCGCCGGGAGCCGCCTCGGCTCCCGGTGCGGCCAGCGCGCCGAGCACGGACACCGAATCGGCAGTCGAAACCGCCGAGGATGCAGAAGGCGATACCGTGGGTACTGCTGACCAGGGTCTGGTTCAGGCTTGGCTGATGCTGGCGCAATCGACCGAGCAACGGGGCGACTACAAGGCGGCCGAACAATGGCTCGCGAAGATCGACGACCCGCAACGCGTCCTGGAAGTGCAGACCCGTCGCGCCTCGATCCTGGTCCGCCAGGGCCAGCTCGGTCAGGCCCGAGAACTGATCCGCAGCGTCCCCGAGCGCCGCGCATCAGACGGCCGCGCCAAGCTCGTGGCCGAAGCTGCGGTGCTGCGTGAAGCACAGAAATGGAAAGAGGCCTACGACGTGCTGGGCAAGGCCAACACCCGCTTCACCGACGACGCCGATCTGCTGTACGAGCAGGCCATGATGGCGGAGAAGACCGACAAGCTCGACGAGATGGAGACGTTGCTGAAGCGAGTAATGTCGCTTCAACCGAAGGGCCCGAATGCCTTCAATGCGCTTGGCTATTCGTTGGCCGACCGGCGCCAGCGGCTGCCCGAAGCCAGGAGCCTGATCCAGCAAGCGCTGGAGCTCGCGCCCGGCGATCCGTTCATCACCGACAGCCTGGGCTGGGCCGAGTTCCGGCTCGGAAACCACGACGCGGCGCTGGAACACCTGCGCAATGCCTATGCCAAGCGGCCGGATCCGGAAATCGCCGCGCATCTGGGCGAGGTGCTGTGGGCGGCGGGCCAGCGCGACGAAGCCAGGCGCATCTGGCGCGAAGGCAAGGTGCGCGACGCCGCCAACGACGTGCTTCGCGAAACGCTGGCGCGGCTGCGCGTCGACCTTTGAGCCGTCTCGCGGTGGCCCGGTCGTGGCGCCGCGCGTTGCGCGGCCTGCTGGCGCCCGCGGTAGCGATGTCCCTGCTTGCGGCATGTGCCACGCCACAACCCGTGTCCGGCGGCTCGCAATGGATCAGCGGGCGCATGGCGGTGCGCGTGGCCGCCAGCCCCCAGCGCATCGCCCAGAGTTTCAACGCGGCCTTCGACCTGCAAGGCGACGGCCGGCAGGGCGAATTGCGGCTGAGCTCGCCACTGGGCACACGGCTGGCCACGGCCCGCTGGGCGCCGGGCCTGGCGGCACTGCAGACGTCAGACGGTGAACAGAGGTTCGCCGATCTGGACCAGCTGTCGATGGCGGCGCTCGGCGAAGCACTGCCGCTGGCGGCGTTGAGCGACTGGCTCGAAGGGCGGCCTTGGGCGGGAGCCCCGTCCGCACCCACCGCGGGCGGCTTCGAGCAGATGGGCTGGACGGTGCAGACCGAAGAACGTGCCATCGGCGCAATCAGTTTCGTGCGTGCCGCTGCGCCTGCCGTGCAGGTGCGCGTGCGGCTCGATTCGCCGGCCTGAACCGACACCGGACTGCGGCCCCGCGCACAGCAAGCGGCGATGGCTCTGATATCACTCCACGATGTGCCGGCCCCGGCCAAGCTGAACCTGTTCCTGCACATCGTCGGCCGGCGCGCCGACGGCATGCATCTGCTGCAGTCGCCATTCATCCTGATCGATTGGGCTGACACGCTGCATTTCGAGCGCCGCCAGGACCGCCGCATCCACCGCCACGACCTGTCGCAACCGCTGCCCGACGACGACCTGTGTTTGCGTGCAGCGCGCGCGTTGCAGGTGGCGTCAGGTTGCAGGCTCGGGGTCGACATTTCGATCGACAAGCGCGTGCCTTCTGGCGCCGGCATGGGCGGCGGCAGCTCGGACGCTGCCACCGTGCTGCTGGCATTGAACCAGCTGTGGGGGCTGCACTGGCCCCGGTCGAAGCTCGCACCGATCGGGCTGCAACTGGGCGCCGACGTGCCGTTCTTCATAGGGGGCCGCAACGCCTTCGTCGAAGGCATCGGCGAACGGCTGACGCCGCTGGCCTGCCCGTCGATGCAGTTTGCGGTGCTGAAACCAGCTGAGTCATTGCCGACAGCCGACATATTCGGTCATCCGGCGCTGGTTCGAGATACCGAACCCGTTATAGTCGAAGGCTCATCTGAGCTGACAGGTCACCAGATGCCTGAGAACTGGATGGCGATGGACTCAACCCCGCTGCACGCCAGAGACACCCTCGGTTCAGGCCGCGGTCAGGTATTCCGCAACGACCTGCAGCCCCCGGCCGAAGACCGTTGTCCGCAGATCGTTGACGCTGTGGGTTGGTTGCAGGCTCGGTTTGGCAACAGCCGCATGACCGGTTCCGGGAGTGCGGTTTTTGCCAGAGTTGACGGGCTGACAGATGGGATGGCGGGCCCGTCGGCTTTGAACCCCCGGTTCATGGCGACATGTTCGGCGGAATCGCTTCCGTCGGGGTGGACCGCTCGGATCTGCCGCAGCCTTCCCGGGCATCCGTTGCTGGGTTGGGCTGACTGAGAAGTTTGAGGGCTGCAGCCGTCTGGCTGTGGCCTGTGTAGGGGAGTCGCCAAGTTGGTCAAGGCATCGGATTTTGATTCCGACATGCGAGGGTTCGAGTCCTTCCTCCCCTGCCAGACCCACCGTCGAAGCGGCCGCTGACGCCGCGGTTCTTGCTTCGAACGCCAGAGGAATCCACCGTGCTGTTCAACACCGTCCTGTTCACCGGCAATGCCAACCCGGTGCTGGCACAGGAGATGGCAACGCACCTGGGGATCGAACTCGGCAAGGCCCATGTCGGCCGTTTCTCCGACGGCGAGGTCACGGTCGAGATTCGCCAGAACGTGCGGGCCCGTGATGTATTCGTGGTGCAGCCCACCTGCGCGCCCACGAACGAAAACCTGATGGAACTGATGATCATGGTCGATGCGCTCAAGCGTGCCAGCGCACGCCGCATCACCGCCGTGATCCCCTACTTCGGCTATGCCCGCATGGACCGCCGGCCCCGCTCGATGCGGGTGCCGATCAGCGCCAAGGTGGTGGCCAACATGCTGGAAACCGTGGGGGTCGAGCGGTTGCTGACGATGGACCTGCATGCCGACCAGATTCAGGGTTTCTTCGACATCCCGGTCGACAACATCTACGCAAGCCCCGTGCTGCTGGCCGATGTGCAGAGCAAGGCTTACCCCGATCTGGTGGTGATCTCCCCCGATGTCGGCGGCGTGGTGCGGGCGCGGGCGATGGCCAAGCAACTGGGCTGCGATCTGGCGAT
>JBDSMV010000085.1:0-5179 GCA_039915715.1 Rubrivivax sp.
CGCATCGACCGCTTCAAGGAACACACGATCGAACTGCCGGTGGGCGACCTGCTGGTGTCGGTGCAGACCGAGGGTGAGTTGCGCGAATTGCTGCGCAAGGCGCTCGACATCGGCAAGGGCGTGTTGCACCTGCTGCACCCGCTGGACGGCTTGGCGGAATCAATGGCGGGTGTTGCGAATGACGGTGGCACCGGCAAGGGCATCGGCGCGGTCACGGTTTACTCGACCAAGCGTGCCTGCCCGGTGTGCGGGACCAGCTATCCCGAACTCGACCCGCGCATGTTCAGCTACAACAGCAAGCATGGCTGGTGCGGCACCTGCGTCGGCACGGGCCTTGCGCTGACGCGCGAACAACGCAAGGCATACGACGATTCGAAGCCGTTGGAAGACAACGGCGGCCGCGAGCGCAGCTTCCCATCAGAGGAAGCCGAAGTCGAAGGCGTGGTCGATGCGCCGTGCGGTGATTGCGGCGGGGCGCGGTTGAACCCGACCTCGCGCACGGTGACTTTCGAAGCCCAGGCCATCAGTGACATCGCCAGGCTGTCGGTGCAGGAGGCGCGTGTCTGGATCGACGGGCTCATGCTGCAAGGCCGCATGGGCCCAAGAGAAAGCGACATCGCCCGCGATGTGGTGTCCGAGATCAAGAGCCGGCTCGAATTCCTGGCAGACGTGGGGCTCGGCTACCTGACTTTGGACCGTGCCGCGCCGACGCTCTCAGGCGGCGAAGCGCAACGCATCCGTCTGGCAGCACAGTTGGGCAGCAACCTGCAAGGGGTTTGCTATGTGCTGGACGAGCCCACCATCGGTCTGCACCCCCGCGACAACGGCGTGCTGCTGAACGCGCTGCACAAGCTCGGCGAAGCCGGCAACACCTTGGTGGTGGTGGAGCACGACGAAGACACGATCCGCCGCGCCGAACATGTGATCGACATCGGTCCCGGTGCCGGCAAGCGTGGCGGGTGGCTGGTGGCGCAAGGCACGGTGGCAGAGCTGTCAGCGAACCCGGATTCGCTGACCGGCCGCCTGCTGGCAAACCCTTTGCGGCATCCGCTGGTGGCACGTCGCGACATCGACTGGGAAGGCCCGGCGCTGATGCTGCGCGGCGCGTCGCTGCACAACCTTCGGCAAGTCGATCTGCGCGTGCCGCTGGGCCGGCTGGTGGCGGTGACGGGGGTCAGCGGCTCGGGCAAGAGCACGCTGGCGCGCGATGTGCTGCTGGCCAACGTGCAGGCGGTGGTGGGCGTCAAACCGGGCTCGCGTCGGCCATCGTGGAAAGGCTGCGAGAGCCTGACGGGACATGAAAACATCGACCGTGTGCTGGAAGTCGACCAGACACCGATCGGCAAGACCCCGCGCAGTTGCCCGGCCACCTACATCGGTTTCTGGGATTCGATCCGCCGCTTGTTCTCCGACACGCTGGAAGCGCGGGCCCGTGGCTATGCCGCCAACCGCTTCAGCTTCAACACCGGCGAAGGCCGCTGCCCGGGCTGCGAAGGCCAGGGGATGAAGACCATCGAGATGAGTTTTCTGCCCGATGTGAAGGTGCCGTGCGACATCTGCCACGGCGCGCGCTTCAACCCAGAAACGCTGGCCGTGACCTGGCGCGGCAAGAGCATCGGCGATGTGTTGCAGATGGAAGTCGATGAAGCCGTGGGTTTCTTCGCCAGCATGCCGGCCATCGGCCACCCGCTGCAACTGCTGGCCGATGTGGGACTCGGCTACCTGACGCTGGGGCAGCCGTCGCCAACGCTGAGCGGCGGCGAAGCGCAGCGCATCAAGCTCGTCACCGAACTCAGCAAGGTGCGGGACGACATCACAAGACGCGGCAATCGCGCCCCCCGCACGCTTTATGTGCTGGACGAGCCCACGGTGGGCCTGCACATGGCCGATGTCGAGCGTCTGATCCGCGTGCTGCACCGCCTGGTCGACGGCGGCCACAGCGTGGTGGTGATCGAGCACGATCTGGATGTCATTGCCGAAGCCGACTGGGTCGTCGACCTGGGTCCCGAAGGCGGCAACCAGGGCGGGCAGGTGGTGGCGGCCGGCACCCCGGAAGCAGTGGTCAAGAGCGGGTCGCACACGGGCGTGGCGCTGGCGCCGGTGCTGGCGCGATCGGCGGCCGTGCCGCAAGCAACGATCGAAGCTGCGTCTTGATTTGCGGGGCGCATTCAGCGCTGCGCTTCAGGCAGCGCGCAGGTGTGCGGCCCGGCGCCGTTGCAGCATCCGCCAGACCCGCCACCCCATCAAGGCGGCGATGACGGCGGCATACACCGCCACCTCGGCGAAATCGTTCTTGCCAGCGCGCATCCAGAAGAAGTGCAGCAGCGCGAGACCTGCCGTGACATAAATCAGCCGGTGCAACTTTCGCCAACGCGCCGCACCCATCCACTGGATTGCCCGGTTGAACGAGGTCAGTGCCAGCGGCAGCATCGACAAGAGCGCTGCGCTACCCACCAGGATGAACGGACGCTTCACGATGTCGGCCCCGATCTCGGTCAGATCGAACCCCATGTCGAGCCACGCGAAGCACAGAAAGTGCAACACGCCGTAGAAGAAGGTGAAGAGCCCGGTCATGCGGCGAAAGCGCACCAGCGCGGTCCAGCCGGTGGCTTCGCGCAGCGGCGTGATCGCCAGCGTCACGCACAACAGCCGCAGCGTCCAGTCGCCGCCGCCGCGGATCAACGCCTCGGCCGGGTTCGGGCCCAGCGTGTCGGCTGTGGCGCTCCACACAAACCATGCCAGCGGCAACAGTGCCAGCACGAACAAGAGCGGCTTGGCAGCCGGCTTCAGCAGCCAGCGGTTGATCACCGAAACGCGGCGCTCCGGTTGCGGCCGCGGTGCGTCACCGACCCGCTCGGGCACGCGGTCAGAGGTCCGGTCGGCAAAGGGGTCAAAAGAAGCGCTGGAGGTCCATGCCCGCATACAGCTGCCCCACTTGCGGCTCATACCCGTTGAACAGCAGCGTTCGTCGCTTTCTCGTAAACAGGCCGTCTTCGCCGATGCGACGTTCGGTGGCCTGGCTCCAGCGCGGGTGGTCGACGTTGGGGTTGACGTTGGAATAGAAGCCGTATTCGCCGGACGCGATCGCATTCCAGCTGGTGGCCGGTTGCTTGTCGACGAAGCGAATTTTTACCAACGACTTGCCCGACTTGAAGCCGTACTTCCAGGGCACCACCAGCCTCAGCGGTGCGCCATTGGCATTCGGCAGCACCTCACCGTAGAGGCCGAACGCCAACAGGGTCAGCGGGTGCATGGCTTCATCCATGCGCAAGGCTTCGACATACGGCCAGTCCAGCACGCTGGACGACAGGCCGGGCATCTGCGCCTTGTCGGCCAGGGTCACGAATTGAACGTACTTCGCGTTGCCGGTGGGCTCGACCTTGCGGATCAACTCGGCCAGCGAATAGCCGATCCACGGCACCACCATCGACCAGCCCTCCACGCAGCGCAAGCGATAGAGGCGCTCTTCCATGCCAACCAGCTTCAGCAGCGACTCGATGTCGAGCAAGCCCGGCTTCTTCACCTCGCCTTCGATCGCCACGGTCCAGGGCCGGGTGCGCATTGCACCGCCATGTCGCGAGGGGTCGGATTTGTCGGCGCCGAACTCGTAGTAGTTGTTGTAGGTGGTGATGTCCCGGTAGGGCGTCGGCTTCTGGGCCGTGACCGCACCAGACACCGTGCTGAGGTGATTCGGCAATGGCGCAAGTTTTCCCGGACGCACGGTCGGGACCGCTCCCGGTTCAGCCGCCGCAGCCTTGGCGGCGGCAAGACCGGTGGCAGCGAGCCCGGCGGCCGCAGCGGTTTGCAACAGGCTGCGGCGCCGCGCGAACACGGTGGCCGGCGTGATCTCCGATGGCGCTGGCTGGGCAACGCTGCGGTGGTTCAGGTGCGGCATCGGGGACAACGCAATGCGGGCATCGCCAACTCGTGGCCCCGGCCTGTCGGCAGGCTACAGGCCAGCGACTGCCGCAGCCGCAGGCACAGAACGCAGGCCCGCCATGTAGTCGGCCACGGCCTTGATCTCGTGGTCTTTCATCTTGCCGGCGATGGTGGTCATCTGCGTGCTGTTGGCGCGTTCGCCGGAGCGGAAGGTCAGCAGCTGCGCTTCCAGGTAGTCGCCATGCTGGCCAGCCACGCGCGGGTACTGTGCGGGGATGCCGGCGCCGTTCGGGCTGTGGCAGCCGGCACAAGCCGGCACCGCGCGCTCGGCAATGCCGCCGCGGTAGATCTGCTGGCCCAGCGCCACGGTGTCCCTGTTCTTCGCAAAACCGGGCTTGGCGGTCTTCGATGCATACAGCGTCGCGACCTGCTTCATCTCGTCTGGCGTCAGGGTCGAGGCCATGCCCATCATGATGGCGTTCTTGCGCACCCCGGACTTGAACTCGGTCAACTGCTTGACCAGATAAGCCGGATGCTGCCCCTGCAGGATCGGGTTGGCGGGCGCGCCGCGCGAGCCGTCCTGCGTGTGGCAGGCCAGGCAGGAAGCCGACAATTGCTGGGCTTTCGCCGCGTCGTAGGTGAAAGCGTGCGCTTCCTCTGCTGCCAATGCTGGCATCGACATCAGCGTCATCAAAGCGCCGGCGGCCAAGCTCAGCCCCAGCTTCGGATGCACGAGCGGAAACGGTTTCATCAAGAACGCCTTCAAGAACGCCTTCAGCGGCAGGGCGGCAGCACCCGCGGCAAAGCAGCGCGGTGACCAATCCAAAATTTTACAATGCGCGATGACATCCGTGCCCCAGGCTGCCCGCCCCCCCAGAACCGACGCCGAGCCGGGGCACCGCAAAGCGCCAGCCGCCACTCCTTTGGCGCGAGAAGCAGCAAGGGCGGCGAAGACGGCGCTGGCCTGGACCCACGGCGCACGCTTCCTGACCACCGCCAGCCAGCTCGACCAGTTGCCAGGCGGCGAGTTGCCTGAGATCGCCTTCGTCGGTCGCAGCAACGCCGGCAAGTCGACCGCCATCAACACCTTGGCGCAGCAGCGACGGTTGGCGTTCGCATCCCGCACCCCGGGACGCACGCAGCACATCAACCTGTTCGAGGTCGGTCCGCGCGACCGGCCCGACCTGCTGTTTGCCGACCTGCCCGGTTATGGCTATGCGGCAGTCGAGCGCGCTGCCAAGCTGCGCTGGCAGGCGGTGATGGCCGACTACCTGCAACTGCGGCGGCCGCTGCATGGGGT
>JBDSMV010000107.1:0-3517 GCA_039915715.1 Rubrivivax sp.
ATGCAGGTGCTGGGTTTCGATCCGGAGATCACCGTCGACGCGGCTTGGAGCCTGCCGGCGCAAGTCAAGCGCGCAGCCAGCGTGGCCGAGGTGCTGCGCGGCGCACACTTCGTGAGTCTGCATGTGCCGTTGGTGCAAGGCACGCGCGGGTTGGTCGGCACAGCCAACATCGGTCTGCTGCGACCCGGCGCAGTGCTGCTGAACTTCAGCCGCGAAGGCGTGGTCGATCCTGCGGCGGTGCTGCAGGCGCTGAACGCACCGGCCGCCACCGCGCTCGGTCATTACGTCTGCGACTTTCCGTCTGCCGATCTGCACGGTCATTCCCGTGTGGTGGCGCTGCCGCACCTGGGCGCCAGCACCCGCGAAGCCGAGGACAACTGCGCGGTGATGGTGGTACAGCAGTTGCGCAACTACCTGGAAGACGGCCAGATCACGAACGCCGTCAACTTCCCGAGCGTGGTGGTGCCGCGCGAATCGGCTTGGCGGGTGGCGATTGCCAATGCCAACGTGCCCAACATGCTGGGCCAGATCTCGACCACCATGGCCGAGGCCGGGCTCAACATCCACACGATGGTCAACAAGTCGCGCGGCGAGATGGCCTACACGCTGGTCGATGTCGACAGTGCGGTGTCGGCTGCGGTGCTGCAGCGGTTGCGGGAGATCGAAGGGGTGCTGGCGGTGAGTGACTTGCCGGGCTGACTGGACGCCTGCTTTGGCGGCGCATCGTTGTCGTTGGCGCCAGCACGGCTGCGCGCCGAAGTCCCGACCGGAATTTGCTGGACAGCCGCCTGCCATCGTGCGCGAGCGAAGCGACGCGCAACCAGCTGAGAAAAGCCGCGGAACCGGCATTGCCGGGCCGCAGGCGCAGCGCCCCCTCGGGGGGCAGCGACCGTCAGGGAGCGTGGGGGCTCTAGACCCGCTCGAACACCGCCGCGATCCCCTGCCCGCCACCGATGCACATCGTCACCAGTGCGTACTTGCCGCCGGTGCGGTGCAACTCGTAGATCGCCTTGGTGGCCAGGAAGGCGCCGCTGCAGCCGATCGGGTGGCCGAGTGCGATCGCGCCGCCGTTCGGGTTGACCTTCGACATGTCCAGCTCCAGCCCACGCGCCACCGCAATGGCCTGCGCTGCGAAGGCTTCGTTGCTTTCGAACACGTCCATCTGGTCGAGCTTCAAACCGGCCTTCTTCATCGCCAGCTTGGTGGCCGGGATCGGGCCTTCGCCCATGATCTCGTTGGGCACACCGGCGACTGCATAGCTCACCAGCCGCGCCATCGGCTTGTGGCCGTTCCTGGCTGCGATCGACGCCTCGCCCAGCACGAAGAACGCCGCGCCGTCGTTGATGCCCGACGCATTGCCCGCGGTCACCGTGCCACCGTCCTTCTTGAACGCCGGCTTCATCTTCCCCAGCGACTCGGCCGTGGTATTGGGCTTTACATGCTCGTCGGTGTCGAAAACCACCTCGCCCTTGCGGGTCTGCTTGGTGATCGGAACGATCTGCTCCTTGAAGCGGCCTTCGGCAATCGCTGCGGCTGCCCTCTTGTGCGAATCGGCTGCCAGCGCGTCCTGATCTTCGCGGCTGATCTTCCACTTGGTGGCGAGGTTCTCGGCGGTGATGCCCATGTGGCCCACGCCGAACGGGTCGGTCAGCGTTGCCACCATCATGTCAACCATCTTGGTGTCACCCATGCGGGCGCCGTTGCGCATCGCGGTCGACAGGTAGCCGCCGCGACTCATCACCTCGACCCCGCCGCCGATGCCGTAGTCGCAGTCGTCCAACAGGATGTTCTGCGCGGTGGTGACAATGCCTTGCAGGCCCGACGAACACAGCCGATTGACCGACATCGCGACGCTGTCCATCGGCAAGCCGGCCTGGATCGCGGCCACCCGGGCCACATACGGGAATCGGCTTTCGGTGGGAATGGTGTTGCCCACGGTCACATAGTTGATCTGCTTCGGGTCCACGCCCGAGCGTTCGATCGCCGCCTTCATCACCGTGCCGGCCAGATCGGCCGGTTCCATGTCTGCGAGGCCGCCCCCAAAGGTGCCGATGGCCGAACGGGCTGCGCCCAGCACCACTACGTCGCGTTTCGTCATGTCGATCTCCTTGATGTTGTCGAATTCAGGGTTTCTTCTGCAATGGAACCACTCCAAGCATAGTGGCCCGGTTCGGAGCTGGCAAAAAAACGCGGCGGGCTGGCGTCCGCGTTTTCAGCGCGTCGCCTGTTGCAGCAACTGCGCCACCACCGCCAGCGCGATCACCGGCGGCGCCTTTCCGCTGATGCCCTGCAGCCCGATCGGGCACACCAGGGTTGCGAGGCGAGCGTCGTCGAAGCCGTGGCGGCCGCGCAGCCGGTTCTCGAAGCGGGCGCGTTTGGTGCGTGAGCCGATCAGGCCGACGAAGCCAGCATCGCCGCGTGCCAGGATCGCCTGGACGATCGCCAGGTCGAGGTCGTGGCGGTGGGTCAGCACCAGGTAGAACGCACCGGGCGCCGCTGACGCCACTTCGGCTTCGACCGCTTCGGTGCAGATGCGGCGAATGTGCGGGGCGGCAACAAGTGGTGCGCCGGCATCGGCATCGAACGCCACTTCGCGCTCGTCGATCCAGCTCACGCGGCACGGCAGGTCCACGAGCAGCCGCACGATGGCGCGCCCGACATGGCCGGCGCCGTACAGCTGCAGATCGAACAGTGGCGGCTCGGCGGGCCACCTTGTGGGATCGTCATCGGCCAGCGAGGTCAATCGCAAATCCAAGACGCCGCCGCAGCACTGACCGAGCGCGGGACCGAGTGCCAGATGGCGTTCGCGTGCCACCGGCTCACCAGCCAGCAGCCGGCGCGCTTGGGCCATCGCCTGCCATTCCAGATGGCCGCCGCCGATGGTGCCGTGCGCAGTGTCGGTGGCTATCAGCATGCGCGTGCCCGCCGTGCGCGGCACCGAACCAAGGCTGGCCGTCACCTGCACCACCACCGCCGGCCGCGCCTCTGCGCGCCATTGCAACGCGATGGCGCGCAACCTGTCCTCGGTCATGGAAGGTCGGTCATCAAGCGCCGGTCATGGACATCACCGCATTCACCGCCCGCAGGATCGATTCGGCCGTGGCCGGCGCCTGCAGCGGCGGGTCGACCCGATGATGACCGGCGGCGGAGACCGCGTCTCGGATCGCGAAGAACACGCTGAAGGGCAGCAGCAGCGGCGGCTCGCCAGCGGCCTTGCTGCGGTGGATGGTGTCGGCCGCATTCGGCTGTGGATAGAGCCGCGTTCGGAAGTCGACCGGGCAGTCGTTGGCGGTCGGGATCTTGTAGGTGCTGGGCGCATGGGTGGTGAGCGCGCCGGTTTCCGGATGCCACACCAGCTCCTCGGTGGTCAACCAGCCCATGCCCTGGATGAAGGCGCCTTCGACCTGTCCGATGTCGATGGCCGGGTTCAATGACGCGCCCACGTCGTGCAGCAGGTCGGCGCGCAACAAACGGAACTCACCGCTCAGGGTGTCCACCACCACCTCGCTGACCGCTG
>JBDSMV010000128.1:0-7218 GCA_039915715.1 Rubrivivax sp.
TTACTTGATCAAACCCTTTTCCTTGTAGTAGCGAGCCGCACCGGGGTGCAACGGCACCGGCATGCCTTCGATGGCGGTCTTTAGAGAGATCGCGGTCGCAGCCTTGTGGGCAGCAACCATCTGGTCCAGGTTCTCGAACATCGACTTGGTCATCTGGTAGACCAACTCGTCGGACACACCCGAATGCGTGACCAGAAAGTTCACCACCGCGAGCGTCGGCACATCGGCGCTCTGGCCGGTGTAGGTGTTGGCCGGAATGGTGGTGGCCACGAACGGCGGGCCGAGCTTGGTGGCCACGCTGGCTGGCACCGACACGATCGTCACCGGCAGCGAACTGGCCAGGTCACGGATCGAGGCCACGCCCAGGCCGGCCGATTGCAGGGTGGCGTCGAGCTGGCGGTTCTTGATCAACTCGACCGACTCGCCGAAGGGCAGGTACTCGGTCTTCGACAAGTCCTTGTACGACATGCCCATCGCTTCGAAGATGCGGCGCGCGTTGACCTCGGTTCCCGACTTGGGTGCGCCCACCGACAGGCTCTTGCCCTTCATGTCGGCGAAGCTCTTGATGCCGCTGGCTTGCGAAGCCACGATCTGGATCACGTTGGGGTAGACCGCTGCCACGCCGCGCAGTTTGTCGAGCTTCTTCGGGAATCCGACTTCTTCTTCGCCTTCCCAGGCCGACTTGACCGAGTCGCCGAGCGCCAGCGCGATCTCGCCGCGGCCGGTTTGCAGCAGGTTCAGGTTTTCGACCGAGGCCTTGGTGGACTGAACCTGGGTCCGCACACCGGGGATCTTGTCGGCGTAGATCTTCGACAGCGCCACCCCGATCGGGTAGTACACGCCACTGGTGCCGCCGGTGAGGATGTTGACGAACTGGTCGGCTGCATGGGCCGCGAAGGGCGCCATGGCGCCGATCGAGGTGGCGGCGAGGGCGGTGACGAAGCGTCGGCGGCTTCCGGTGGTTGGGGTCATGGGATGTCTCCTGAAGTCAAGGGGTGGGTCGAATGGGGTTGGATTGCGTTCAGCCCGCGCCGAAAACCTGCGCTTGCGACAGTGGCGGTGCCGCAGCATCCTTGTCGGCGATGTTCGGAACCGCGCCCGGCGGCAACTGCCAGTCGATGCCGATGGCCGGGTCGTCCCAGCGAATGCTGCGTTCGCAATCCTTGGCGTACACGTCGGTCGTTTTGTACAGGAAGTGGGTGTCGTCCCGCAATGCGGCGAACCCGTGGGCGAAGCCCGGCGGGATCCACAACTGGCGCTGGTTGTCGGCGCTCAATTCCACCCCGACCCAGTGGCCGAAGGTGGGCGAACCGGTGCGGATGTCGACCGCCACATCGAGCGCGGAGCCGGCCACCACCCGCACCAGTTTGCCTTGCGCATGTGGCGGCAACTGGTAGTGCAGGCCGCGCAGCACACCGCGCTGGCTGCACGAGTGGTTGTCTTGCACGAAGCGCGGTGCGGCGGGCAGGCCGATGTCGGCCAGCGCCTGGTTGAAGCGCGCTTCGTTGAAGCTTTCCATGAACCAGCCGCGTTCGTCGGCGAACACCGCGGGTTCGATGATCACCACTTCGGCCAACGCCGATCGCAAAAGTTTCATTTCAGCTGCGCCCGATGGCACCGGTTTGACCAAGTAGAGCCGCGGAACTGGCTTTGCCAGGCCGCAGGCGAGCGCCCCCTCGGGGGGCAGCGACCGTCAGGGAGCGTGGGGGCCATACGTTCAGAACACCGTTTCCTTGAGCAACTGCATCAGGTATTGGCCGTAGCTGTTCTTGAGCATCGGCTGCGCCAACTCTTCCAGGCGTGCTGCGTCGATCCAGCCGGCGCGGAAGGCGATCTCTTCGGGGCAGGCCACCTTCAGGCCCTGGCGCTTCTCCAACGTGGCAATGAACTGCCCGGCTTCGAGCAGGCTGTCGTGGGTGCCGGTGTCGAGCCAGGCATAGCCGCGGCCCATGATCTCGACATTGAGTTGCGACTGGCGCAAATACTGCGCGTTGACTTCGGTGATTTCCAACTCGCCGCGGGCGCTGGGCTTGATGGCTGCTGCGATGTCGCAGACCTGTTCGTCGTAGAAGTAAAGCCCGGTGACGGCGTAGTTGCTCTTGGGCTTCTGCGGCTTCTCTTCGATGCTGAGGGCACGGCGGGTGTCGTCGAACTCGACCACACCATAGCGTTCGGGGTCGTGCACGTGATACGCGAACACGGTGGCACCGCTTTCGCGGATGTCGGCCCGGCCCAGCTGCGGTGCCAGATCGTGGCCGTAGAAGATGTTGTCGCCCAGCACCAGCGCGCTCGGCCCCCCGCCGACGAAATTGCGCCCCAGGATGAAGGCCTGCGCCAGCCCGTCGGGGCTCGGCTGCACGCAATAGCTCAACTGCATGCCCCAGCGTTCGCCGTTACCCAGCAATGCCTGGAACCGCGGAGTGTCCTGTGGGGTGCTGATGATCAGCACCTCTCGCATGCCGGCCAGCATCAGGGTCGACAGCGGGTAGTACACCATCGGCTTGTCGTAGACCGGCAGCAGTTGCTTGCTGATCGCGAGGGTGGCCGGGTGCAGCCGGCTGCCGGAGCCGCCGGCGAGGATGATGCCTTTGCGTGTCATGGAGGTCTCACTTCAGATGAGTCGAATGGGGCCGCCATAGCGTTCAAGCTGGCGATCGGCAGTGATGAACCAAGCCGGCTCCACTAGCGCTTGCGCCAGCAGCAGGCGGTCGAAGGGGTCGTGGTGCAGCGGTGGCAGATTCAGCACGTGGGCCGCATGGCGGGAGTGAACCGGCAGCTCGACGAAGCCCTGGTCGGCTGCGGCCTTGGCGACGCGGGCCGGATCGTTCCTGAAGTCGGGGCGACCCAGGGCTGTCTTGATGGCGATCTCCCAGATGCTGACGGCCGAGAACAACACCGTGTTGGCTGGGTCCGACAGGGTCTGCCGTATGTCCTGCGGCAGCCGCCGCGCCGGCCCCACGGCCCACAGGAGCACATGGGTGTCCAACAGCACGATCACGTGACCGGAGACCGATCTTCGGGCTCGCGACCGTCGAACCAAGCCACTACATCGTCCGGCAGCGGATCGTCCCAGTCATCGGGCACGTTGATGCTGCCGCCGAGAATGCCGAGCTTGCGGCGCGGAGCCTTGGTTGTCAGGGGCGACAACCTGGCAACGGGCTTACCGGCACGGGCGATCACCACTTCTTGCCCGGCCTCCACCAGCGCGAGCAGCTGCGAAAGCCTGGACTTGGCGTCGTGGACATTGACGGTGTTCATCGGTCGATTGTATCTGGCGGTGTAGCTAACTTAGCTAAAGTCCCGAACAGCTTTTCACTCAGCCGCGCCCAGCACCTCGGTCAGCATGCGCTCGACCCCGGTCTGCCAGTGCGGCAGCGTCAAGCCGAAGGTCGACTGCAAACGGCCGCAGTCCAGCCGCGAGTTGAGCGGGCGCGTGGCCGGCGTCGGGTATTGGCTGGTGGGGATCGGCTTGACGGCATCGGCAGCCACCTTGACCGGATGGCCACGGGCGCGGGCCCATTCGATCACGTAGCTGGCATAGCCATGCCAGTGCGTCTCGCCGCTGGCCGTGCAGTGGTAGGTGCCCGACAGCGCGGGATCGGCGAGCGTCATGCGGGCGGCATGGGCGGTCACGTCGGCGAGCAACTCGGCCCCGGTGGGGGCACCGAACTGGTCGGCGATCACGTTCAGCGATTCGCGCTCGCCGGCCAGCTTCAGCATCGTGCGCGCGAAGTTGCCGCCGCGCGCCGCGTAAACCCAACTCGTGCGCAGGATCAGGTGGCGGCAGCCGCTGCTGCGGATCAGGTCTTCGCCTTCGAGCTTGGTGCGGCCATAGACGCTGAGCGGGCCGGTGGCTGCATCTTCATTGCGAGCTTCGCTACCGCTGCCGTCAAAAACATAGTCGGTGCTGTAGTGCACCAGCAATGCCCCAGCGGCGGCGGCCTCACGGGCGATCACCCCTGCTGCGGTGGCATTGATGGCGCGCGCCAGGTCGGGTTCCGATTCGGCTTTGTCGACCGCGGTGTGGGCGGCAGCATTGACGATCAGATCGGGAGCCGTTTGCTGCAGCAAGGCGCGCAGCGACTCGGGCTTCGAGAAATCGGCTTGCAGTGCGCCGGCGGAATCGAAGTCGCAGGCGGTGAGGTTGCCGAGTGGGGTGAGCGCGCGCTGCAGTTCCCAGCCGACCTGGCCGTTCTTGCCGAGCAGCAGGATCCTCATGTCTGCGGTGCCTGGGAAGTCATCTCAACGTTCGCCGTAATTGGCGGCCACCCAGTCGCGATAGCCGCCGCTCTGCACGTTGGCCACCCAGTCGCCATGGTCCAGAACCCACTGCACGGTCTTGCGAATACCGGTTTCGAAGGTCTCCGCCGGCCGCCACCCGAGTTCGGCTTCGATCTTGCGGGCGTCGATGGCATAACGCCGGTCGTGGCCGGGGCGGTCTTTCACGTGCGTGATCAGGCGCGTGTACGGGCCTTCCGCACTCGGCTGCAGTTCGTCCAGCAGGCCGCAGACGGTGTGCACGATCTGCTGGTTGGTCTGCTCGTTCCAGCCGCCGATGTTGTAGGTCTCACCCAGCCGACCACCGGCCAGCACCGCGCGGATCGCGCTGCAATGGTCGCCGACATACAACCAGTCGCGCACCTGCTGGCCGTCGCCATAGATCGGCAGCGGCTTGCCGGCCAATGCGTTGACGATCATCAGCGGGATCAGCTTCTCGGGGAAATGGAACGGCCCGTAGTTGTTGCTGCAGTTGGTGGTGACCACCGGCAAGCCGTAGGTGTGGTGCCAGGCGCGCACCAGGTGGTCGCTGGCAGCCTTGCTTGCGCTGTACGGACTGTTGGGCTCGTAGGGGTGCGATTCAGTGAACGCGGGCGCATCGGGCGCCAAACTGCCGTAGACCTCGTCGGTGCTGACATGGTGGAAGCGGAACGCGGTCTTGGCGTCATCGGCCAGCGAATTCCAGTGCGCGCGCGTCGCTTCCAGCAGCGTGAACGTGCCGTCGACATTGGTCTTCATGAACGCGCCCGGACCGGAGATGCTGCGGTCGACATGGCTTTCGGCTGCGAAGTGCAACACCGCGCGCGGGCGGTGTTCGGCCATCACCGTGTCGAGCAGGGCACGGTCGCAGATGTCGCCCTTGACGAACACATGCCGCGCATCGCCTTGCAGCGCCGCCAGATTCTGCAGGTTGCCGGCATAGGTCAGCGCATCGAGGTTGACCACCGGCTCGTCGGACTGCGCCAGCCAGTCCAGCACGAAATTGCTGCCGATGAAGCCGGCGCCGCCGGTCACGAGAATCGTCATGGCGCAACCCGTCCATAGGTGTCTTCGAAGCGGACGATGTCGTCCTCACCCAGATAACTTCCCGACTGCACCTCGATGATCTCGAGCGGCAGCCGGCCCGGATTGCGCAGCCTGTGCGTGGTGCCGAGCGGGATGTAGGTGCTCTGGTTCTCGGTCAGCAGGATCACCTGCTCGCCGACGGTGACCTCGGCGGTGCCAGACACCACGATCCAGTGTTCGGCACGGTGGTGGTGCATCTGCAGGCTCAGCGATGCACCCGGCTTGACCATGATGCGCTTGACCTGGTGGCGCGGGCCGTGGTCAATGCCGTCGTACCAGCCCCAGGGGCGGTGCACCTTGCGATGCAGCGCGTGTTCACCACGCTGTTCGCGCCCCAGGTGGTTGACGATGTGCTTGACATCCTGGCTGCGCGCGCGGCTGGACACAAGCACCGCATCGGGTGTCTCGACCACGACCACATCGTCCAGGCCCACCACGCCCACCAGACGACTGGTGGCATGGACGAGGGTGTTGCGGCTGTCGGTGACGATGGCGTCGCCCACCTGCGCGTTGCCGGCCTCGTCTTTCTCGGACACCTGCCACACGGCTTCCCAGGCTCCCAGGTCGTTCCAGCCCGCCGCCAGCGGCTGCATCCGGATGTCGAGCACACCGGGGCATTTCTCCATCACCGCATAGTCGACCGACTCGGCCGGCACTGCGGTGAACTCGGCCTTGCCGGGACGCACGAAGTTCTGGTCGCTGCTGCGCGCCTGCCAGGCCACGCGGCAGGCATTGGCGATGTCGGGGCGAAAGCGCTGCAGCGCGTCCATCCACACCGAGGCCCTGAGCACGAACATGCCGGCGTTCCAGTAGTAGCCGCCATCGGCAACATATTTCTGCGCGGTGGCGGCGTCGGGCTTCTCGATGAACTGCGCCACCTTGTCGCCGTCGGCGCGGATGTAGCCATACCCGGTTTCGGGCCGGTCGGGGGTGATGCCGAGAATCGCAATCGCGCCTTGGGCGGCCATCGCCACCGCTCCGCGCAGCGCGGCGGTGAAGGCGACGCCGTCGGTGACGGTCTGGTCGGCCGACGTGATCACCAGCACCGGGTCCGACGCATCGCTGCTCGACCCGCCGGCGGCGCTTTCCAGCGCGGCCAACGCTGCCAGGGTCACCGCGGGTGCGGTGTTGCGGCCCACCGGTTCCAGCAGCACCGCCGCAGGCTCGGCCTTCAATTCGCGCAACTGGTCCAGGATCAGGAAACGGTGCTCTTCGTTGCCCACCACCAGCGCCGCTGCGACGTCGAGGTTGCTGTCGGCCAGACCCTGAAGCCTTGCGGCTGCTTGCTGAAACAGGCTCGTGTCGCCCGACAGGATCAGGAACTGTTTCGGGAAGCCGGCCCGCGACAGCGGCCACAGCCGCGTTCCGGACCCGCCAGCCATGATCACCGGCTGAACGCGGGTTCGCAAAGGAATGGAATTGCTCATGTCGTTCATGCCTGCAGGCCTTGCGGATTCATCGATTGCCAACGCCAGCTGTCCTCGCACATGCGAGCCAGGTCATGGTGCGCCTGCCAGCCCAGCTCGCGCTGCGCCAGCGTCGGATCGGCATAGCAGGCAGCGATGTCGCCGGCGCGGCGCGGTGCGATGCGGTGCGCCACCTCGCGCTGGCTGGCGCGCGCAAACGCGGCCACCACTTCGAGCACGCTGTGTCCCTGCCCCGTGCCGAGGTTCACGGTCAATGACCCAGGGCTGTCCAGCAGACGCTGCAGGGCCGCCACATGGCCTTGCGCCAGGTCGACGACATGGATGTAGTCACGCACGCCGGTGCCGTCCTTGGTGGGATAGTCGTTGCCATAGACCTGCAGGTACGGCCTGCGGCCCACGGCCACTTGCGCCACATAGGGCATCAGATTGTTCGGAACGCCGCGCGGGT
>JBDSMV010000163.1:0-3846 GCA_039915715.1 Rubrivivax sp.
GCGGGCACGAGTAGCTATTAATTCGATAGCGCCGCAGCTTGCAGCTGCACCAGCTCGGCAATGCCCTTTTCGGCCAGGCGCAGCAGCTCGTCCATCTCGGCGCGGGTGAAGGCGGCGCCTTCGGCCGTGCCCTGGACCTCTACAAAGTGGCCAGCGCCGGTCATGACCACATTCATGTCGGTGTCGCAGGCGACGTCCTCGATGTATTCCAGGTCCAGCAGCGGCACGCCCTGGACGATGCCGACCGAGACGGCCGCCACCGGCCCGGTGATCGGGGACTGGGCCAGCTTGTGCTGGGACAGCAGCTTGTTCACCGCGTCCTGGGCAGCCACGAAGGCGCCGGTGATGGCGGCGGTGCGGGTGCCGCCGTCGGCCTGCAGCACATCGCAGTCGAGCAGGATGCTGCGTTCGCCCAGCAGCGCCAGATCGAACACGGTGCGCATCGAGCGCCCGATCAGGCGTTGAATTTCCTGCGTCCTGCCGCTCTGCTTGCCGCGCGCCGCTTCGCGGTCGCTGCGGGTGTGGGTGCTGCGCGGCAGCATGCCGTACTCGGCCGTGACCCAGCCCTCGCCGCTGCCGCGCTTGTGCGGTGGCACGCGCTCTTCCACCGATGCCGTGCAGAGCACACGGGTGTGGCCGAAGCTGATCAGCACCGAGCCTTCGGGATGGTGGGTGTGACCGCGCTCGATCGTGACGGGGCGCATGGCGTCGGCGGCACGGTCGGATGTTCGTTGGAAGCTCATCGGGATCCTCGGGTTCTTTTGATGGGTGTGGGTCGGCAACCCGCAGCCCGCAGCGGGCTTCGGGCTCCCAACGCCAAAACCCCGAGGTTACTTGCGCTTGCTGGCGCTGCGCTGGATGGCTTCGTTGATCTCGCGGATCGAGCGCTCGATCTCATCGTCGTCGAGCTCGGTGCCAGCGCGGCCCGGTCCCATGCTGGCCTGGATCGTCGACGCGAAGACCTCATCGCCGAGCGAATCGGTGGACACGCCACGCTGGCTGTCGGTGTCGGCTGCGCGTTCCCATTCGACCGCCAGCAGGGTGACGTTGTCGCAACGCTCGCCGCCTTCACGCAGCGCCTGCTCGACCAGTTCCGGAACCGCCTGCGCGATGGGGTGCTGGCCCATCAGGCTCGTGATGGTGTCGTCGTCGACCGTGCCCCAGAGCCCGTCAGAACACAGCAGCACGCGGTCGCCTGCCTGCACCGCCATCGGCCCCGCGGTATCCACCACCGGCTTGCCGGGGCTGCCCAGGCAGGTGAACAGCACGTTGCGGTTGACGGAGTCGTCGACAGCAGTGCCGGGCGCCAGCGCATGCTGAAGTTCGGAATAGGAGTGGTCGCGGGTGCGTGCCAGCAATTCACCGTCGCGCACCAGGTACAGGCGGGAATCACCGCAGTGCGCCCAGTACAACCGGTCGCCCTGCAGCAGGCAGGCCACCACGGTGGTGCGCGGCGAATCCATCAACCCGCGTTCGGTCGCATAACGCAGCAACTGATGGTGGCCGGCGAAAATGGCGTCGTGCAGGAAACGCAGCGGGTCGGGCAGGGCGGGCCGGGCTTCACGCTGGAACATCGCCGACAGCGTCTGCAGCGCGAGTTGCGCCGCCACTTCGCCTTCGGGGTGCCCGCCCATGCCGTCGGCGACCGCGAACAGACCCGCTTCACGCGTGTAGCAGTAGCCCATGCGGTCTTCGTTTTTCTCGCGCCCGCCTTTGCGGCTGAGCTGGTAGACCGAAAACTGCATCTCAGGCGACCGTGGGTGACTGGGGTCGATTGGCAGCGGACCGACAGGCTTGCAGCATCAGACCTTGGCGCCGGTCTTCAGCGTTTCCAGCTGCAGCTTCAGGCGTTCGCCGAAACTCAACTTGGTGTAGCGCCGTTCGGTTTCGCGCGCCAGCTCCTTCTGCAACGCAAACACGCTTTGCGGCCGACTCAGCGGGTCCAGCGACATGCACCATTCCGTGACCTCGATCAGATTGTCGGAATACACGTTCCGCAGTCGCGACAGGCTCAGCGCCAGCCGGTCTTTTTCGATGCGCTGTGGTGCGTCGTTGGGCGGATAGCCCTGCATGCAGGCATAGATGCAGGCGCCGATGGCGTAGATGTCGGTCCAGGGGCCGAGAGTGCCGTCGCGGCGGTACATCTCGGGCGCAGCGAATCCCGGCGTGTACATCGGGCGGATAAAGTTGCCTTCCTTGCTCAGCACTTCGCGCGCAGCGCCGAAGTCCAGCATCACCGCCTTGTTGTCGTTGGTGACGAAGATGTTGGCCGGCTTGATGTCCAGGTGCAGCATCTTGTGCTGGTGCACGATCCGCAAGCCCCGCAGGATCTCGTCGAACAGGCTGCGGATCGAGCTTTCGCGGAACACCTTGTCGCGCTTCAGGTCGCGCGCGGTGACGATGAAATCCTGCAGGGTGTCGCCCTGCAGGAGGTTCATCACCATGTAGACGGTTTCGTTCTCGCGAAAGAAGTTCAACACGCTGACCACGCTCGGGTGGCTGATCTGTGCCAGCGAGCGGCCTTCTTCGAAGAAGCTCTTGAGCCCGAGCCGGTACAGCGGCTGCTTGTCGGGCTTGACGCGGGGTGTCAGTTCACCGGCGGAGCGTTCGGCCAGCGAGGCCGGCAGGTACTCCTTGATCGCGACCATCTGCTGGTCGTCGGATTCGGCCAGGTACACCACCCCGAATCCACCCGCCGCGAGCTTCTTGACGATCGTGTAGCCGCCGACCACGGTGCCCGATGGCAGCGGCGCGGGTTTGGGCTTTGACATAATCGTGGGTGTTCGCGGGTGAGGGTTGGGGCTGGGGTTGAGGCCTTGTTATCGGCAGGCCGGCGGGTAACTACAGGGGCGTCTGAAGTGGCGGTTTATAGCATGACGGGGTATGCCGGAGCGGCATCGGAAACCTCTGAAAACACACCCGCGTTGAGCGTCGAAGCGCGCTCGGTCAACGGCCGTTTCCTGGACCTGGCTTTGCGCCTGCCCGACGAGTTGCGCGGCCTGGAGCCGGCGCTGCGCGAACGGCTCACCGCAGCCTTTCGGCGCGGCAAGATCGAGTTGCGGATCAGCGTTGCCGGCGAGTCCGACGCGGCGCTGCCTGTGCCCACCCCCGAGCAGCTGATGCGGCTTGCACACCAGCAGGGCGCCGTCCAGGGCTGGCTGCCGCAGGCCCGCAGCCTGTCGGTCAACGAGGTCTTCAACTGGTGCCGGGGCGGCGCGCGTTCTCAACGACTCGAAGAGCCCGCGCTGGCGGCAGCGCAAGCCTGCATCGAAGGCCTGCGCGAAGCCCGCGCCCGCGAAGGCGAACGCCTGGTGGCGATGTTGTTGGACCGTCTGCAGCGTTTGCGGGAGTTGGCCGCGCAGGCTGCGCCGCTGCTGCCCGTGGTGGTGCAGCGGCAACGGGCGCGCTTCCTGGAACGCTGGACCGAAGCGCTCAGTGCGGCCGAAGCCGGCGCCTCGATCCCGGCGCAGGCGCTGCAGGAGCGGGCACTGGGTGAAGCCGCCAGCTTCGCGATCCGCATCGACGTGGCCGAGGAACTGACCCGTTTGTCGTCCCATGTCGATGAGATCGAACGCTTGCTGAAGGCGGGCGGCGAACTCGGCAAGCGACTCGAATTTCTGATTCAAGAGCTGCAGCGCGAAGCCAACACGCTGGGGTCGAAGTCGGCTGCGATCGAGTTGACAGCGATCGCGGTCGAGATGAAGGTGGCCGTCGAGCAGATGCGCGAGCAGGTGCAGAACATCGAATGACGACGCACCGGCGGGTAGCGCACCGCCAGCCGTTCAGGCCAACGCGATGGCGCCTTCCGCTGCCAGCGCATCGACTTCATCATCCGTATAGCCATGC
>JBDSMV010000179.1:0-5850 GCA_039915715.1 Rubrivivax sp.
AGCGGATCAGCGACAGCAATCGCTCCAGGGCCGGCGCGTCGTCGACGCCGCCGTGCTGCTCGATGCTGTCGCGCACGCGCTGCTGCGTCTGCTCGACACTGGACGGGCTCGAGGCGACGCCGATCACCGGTACCTTCAACTCGCCCTGGCGTTGCAGGGCCAGCAGGGCCGGGAACACCATTTTGTGGACCAGATCGCCGGTGACGCCGAACAGCACCAGCGCGTCGGAGGCTGCTGCCGCCTGCGGCCCGTCGGCCGCTTCGTGATGTGATTGCATCGACGGCAATATACGAGAGCCACGGCTGGCAAGGGTGCGGCAGGGCCCGGATCCGGCCGGCATACTCTGGGCCATGCGAACGGAACCCGAGCGTGCCTTGCTCTGCGCCGGGCGCAACTGCTGGTGCGACGACGATGCGCACCGCGCGGGCTTGCGAGGCACCGCAGCGGAACAACCCCCGGCGCCGACCGCATGGCGTCAGCGATAAAGTCCGGCGCACCGCCGCCATCGAACTCGCGCGGGCAGATCGTCGCGGTCGTGCTGATGGTGGTGGCGGCGCTGGGGCTGACAGCGGCCTGGCGCTGGACGCCGCTGTCGGAGATGGTCGATGTGCAAATGCTGGCGACCGAAGCTCGCAAGGTGGCCGACACGCCTCTGGCGCCACTGTGGGTGCTGGCTGCATTCATGGTGGGCTCGTTGGTGGCGATGCCTGTGACGCTGCTGATCGTGGCCACGTCACTGGCGTTCAGTGCCGGCTGGGCATTCGTCTATGCGCTGAGCGGTGCGCTGGCGGCATCGGCCTTGAACTTCGGCATCGGCCGGGCGGTCGGGGGCGGTTTCTTCGCCCGACTCGGGGGCCAGCGCTGGAGCCGACTCAACCGCCGGCTGGGCCAGAGTGGCGTGCTGGCGGTGTTCACGCTGCGCATCCTGCCGTTGGCGCCGTTCGTCGTCATTAATCTGGCGGCCGGCGCTTCGCAAGTGCGTTTTCGAGACTTCATGCTGGGATCGCTGCTGGGCATGGCGCCTGGCATCCTGACCATCACCGCGTTCTCGGGCCTGGTGACGCGGCTGCTGCGAGACCCTTCGCCGACCGCGGTGGCGGCTCTGGTGGCAGGCGCTACGCTCGTGGTTGCAGCCGGGTGGGGGCTGCGGCGTTGGACCCAGCGCCGTGACGCCGCCACGCCGCCATGTCCGAGCCCTGATTGACCTGCCAAGACCCGCATTTGCCGAGCCTCGAGAACAAGTCCACCCCCGAGCCCACGCATCCGGGTCAGCCGCTGCGATTGACCCTGGCCACCTACAACATCCACGCCTGCGTGGGCCGCGGCGGGCGTTTCGACCCGTCACGCATCGAAGGCGTGCTGCGCGAAATGGATGCCGACGTGGTGGCACTGCAGGAGTTGCGCTGGAACCCCGACGCTGCGCTGGACCAGTTGAAAGAGTTCGGCCGCCGCCTGGGCTACCACACCGTTGCCGGCCCGACGCTGCTGCGCGGCGGCGGGCACTATGGCAACGCCCTGCTGTCGCGCCACCCGCTCGCGCAGCTGCAGAGGATCGACCTGAGCCAGGCGGGGCGCGAGCCGCGCGGCGCGATCGATGTGCAAGTTCGCGTGCCTGGCCGCCAAGGCCCGCCGCTGCGCGTGATCGCCACCCATCTGGGGCTCAGCCCGGCGGAGCGGCGCACGCAGATCCGCACCCTGCTGACGCGGCTCGGGCGGTCTTCGACGCCTGATCCGGTGGTGCTGATGGGTGACCTCAACGAATGGTTCGCCTGGGGTCGGCCGCTGCGCCGCCTGCACCGTCACTTCGGCAATACCGACGCCGCGCCGACCTGGCCGGCGGCGCTGCCGGTGTTTTCGCTGGACCGCATCTGGGTCCATCCGCGGGCCCTGCTGCTGAAGGTGGAGCCGCACCGCACGGCGTTGGCGCGCGAGGCGTCGGATCACCTGCCGCTGCGCGCGGTGATCGAGCTGCAAGCGAGCCGTGATTGAGCATGCTTGAGCCAAACGCGAGCGATCGGCCAGCGACCCGTGGCGTCTTGCAGGGCCTGCGCGTGCTCGAGCTGGCCGCCATCGGCCCGGTGCCGCTGTGCGGCATGCTGCTGGCCGACCAGGGCGCCGACGTGGTGCGCATCGACCGGGTGGTCGACAGCGGCCTCGGGGTGCCGCTGGCGCCCCGCTTCGACATCCCTGCGCGCAGCCGCCGCTCGGTGGCGCTGGACCTGAAGCACGCGGCGGGACGCGACGCGGTGCTGCGCCTGATCGACAGCGCCGATGTGTTGATCGAAGGCTTCCGGCCCGGTGTCGCCGAAGCGCTGGGCCTGGGACCCGAGGTCTGTGTGGCGCGCCAGCCGTCGCTGGTCTATGGCCGCATGACCGGCTGGGGTCAGTCCGGGCCGCTGGCGCCGCGCGCCGGTCACGACCTCAACTACCTCGCTCTCAGCGGCGTGCTGCAGGCGATCGGCCCGGCGGGCGGCGATCCAGTGCCACCGCTGAATCTGGTCGGTGACTACGGCGGCGGCGCGCTCTACCTGGCTTTCGGTGTGATGGCAGCACTGTTCGAGCGCCAGCGTTCGGGTCGCGGACAGGTGGTGGACGCGGCCATGCTCGACGGCATCGGCTCGCTCACGTCACTGTTCCACGGATTGCTGGCGGCCGATCAATGGCAGCCAGCGCGCGGCACCAACCTGCTCGATGGCGGCGCACCGTTCTATGCCTGCTACCGCACTGCCTGCGGCGGGCATCTGAGCGTGGCTGCTCTGGAGCCGAAGTTCTTCGCCGCGTTGGTGCAGGGGCTCGGCCTGGCGCCGGGCTGGTTGCAGCACCAGCACGACCGCAGCCGCTGGACCGCACTGCGCGACGCCATCGGCGCCGCCATCTCCAGCCGCAGCCGCGACGACTGGGCCGAACATTTCGAACGCAGCGATGCCTGCGTGGCACCGGTGCTGAGTTTCGATGAGGCGGCCCGTCATCCGCAAGCGCAGTCCCGGGCCGCTTACATCGAAGTGGCTGGCGTACGGCAACCGGCGCCGGCGCCACGCTTCGACCGCACCCCGGCGGCGCATCCACGGCCGGCACCCGAGCCTGGGCAGGACACGGTGGCGGTGCTGCTGCAGGCCGGCCTGACTCAGGGCGAGATCGATCGTTTGCTGGCCGGTGGCGTGGCATCCTGTGGTGCTGCAACTTCGACCCCCCGCCCCTGAAGACGGAGCCCCCCGGTGACCATCGACGCAATCTCCGACCACCTGACCCCCGACGATGCCCGGCGCGCCGCTTCGCTGCTGTTGTTGCGCGACAGCGAGCGAGGCCTGGAGGTGCTGATGCTGCAGCGAGCCGACCGCGACGGTGACATGCGAAGCGGCGTGGCGGTGTTTCCCGGCGGTGTGCTCGACCCGCGCGACAGCGACGCCCAGCCCCATTGCCTGGGACCGGACGACGCGCAGGCCAGTGCGACCCTTCGCCTGCCACGGGGCGGGCTCGACTACCTGGTCGCAGCGGTGCGCGAAACCTTCGAAGAGGTCGGCCTGCTGCTGGCCGCGGATGCGAATGTTCTGGCGGATGTCCACGCTGCAGCCGGAGTTGCTGCCGAAGTCGCGGCTGCTGCGGCACCCGATCCGCAGACCCTGAGCGAATGGCGCCGTCGTTTGCAGGAGGGCAGTGCCGGTATCGCCGATGCCTGCGCAGGACTCGGCTTGCAGCTGGACTTGCGCGGGCTCGTCTATTTCAGCCATTGGCTCACGCCACCCGGGCTGCCCAAGCGCTTCGACACCCGCTTTTTCGCCGCCGCGGCGCCGCCGGGCCAAATCGCCGAAGCGGACGGCGCCGAGGCCCTTCACACGATGTGGGTCACACCGGCGGCGGCGCTGGACCGCAGCAGCGGCCTGAAGCTGCTGCCGGTGACGCGGGAGACGCTCACCGACCTTGGCCGCTATGCCGACACGGACTCTGCGCTGGCCGCGGTGCGCACGCGGGCCGCCATGCCTGACGGAGTGGTGTTGACGATGCCGCGCCGTGCCACCGGCGCCCGCGGCCCACGCGTGGTGCTGCCGCACGAGCTGCCCTATGCCGAGATCGGGCGCCTCGACCCGGACGGCCACGGCGAGATCGCCGCCGACCTGGTGGCCGGCCGCGCGGTGCGCTTGTCGAGCCGCATCGTGCGGGTGACAGCGCCGAACCCGGGGCCGATGACGGGCCCCGGCACCAACACCTACCTGGTGCGTGGCGATGCAGGTTGGACGGTGATCGACCCCGGTCCGGTCAGTGATCCGCACCTGCAGGCGCTGCTGGCGTTCGTGGGTGGCGAGTCAACGCACCCCGGTGGCAGTTCGGCGCCGATCTCGCAGATCCTCGTCACCCACACCCACCGCGACCATTCGCCCGGCGCTGCAGCGCTGGCCGCCGTCACCGGCGCACCGGTCTATGGCCGCAGGGCCACCCATCCGCAATGGCAGGACGACAGCTTCGCACCGGCCCGCGAACTGCAGCATGGCGAGCGGCTGCGGCTGTCGGCGGACACCACGCTGCGCGTGCTGCACACCCCCGGTCATGCCTCGAACCACCTGTGCTTTTTGCTGCAAGAGGAACGCACCCTCATCACCGGCGACCATGTCATGCAGGGCTCGACAGTGGTCATCAACCCGCCCGATGGCGACATGGTGGCGTACCTGCAGTCGCTGCACGAGTTGGACCAGAGCCTGGAAATTGAATGGCTGGCACCGGGGCACGGCTTTCTGGTCGATCGGCCGCATCGGGTGCTGCGGGGCCTGATCGCACATCGCCTGCGGCGCGAGGCCAAGGTGCTCACAGCGCTGCGCAAGCTCGGTTCGGCGGCGCCGGTCGAGGTCGGCCCGTTGCTGGTGCAGGTCTACGACGATGTGGCGCCTGCACTGCATCCGGTGGCCGAACGGTCGTTGCTGGCGCACCTGCTGAAGCTGCAGCACGACGGCGCAGTGGTGCAGACCGGCGGCGGCTGGCGGGCCACGGGCGCCTGACGGGTCAGAGTCAGGCGCCCGCTGGAGGCGCCGCGGTCACCCATTCACCGTCCAGCAAACGCTGGTGTGGCCTGAACTGCGCCTTGTAGGCCATCTTCGGGCTCTGCTCGATCCAGTAGCCCAGGTAGACATGCGGCAGCCGCAACTGCCGCGTCTGCTCGATCTGCCACAGCACGCTGTAGGTGCCGTAGCTGGCCGCAGCTTCGGGTTCGTAGAAGGTGTAGACAGCAGAGATGCCATCGTTCAGCACATCCAGGATCGACACCATCTTCAATGCGCCGACGCTCTGGTCCGGCGCACCTTCGGGCGCCGGCTCGCGGAACTCGACCAAGCGCGAATTGACGCGGCTCTGCAGCAGGAACTGGGTGTACTGGTCGATGCTGTCGTGGTCCATGCCGCCGCCGCTGTGGCGGCCCGACTGGTAGCGCAGGTAGAGCTGATAGTGCTCGGACACAAAGCCCAGCCGCAGCACCCGAGCCTGCAGGCTGCGGTGGGCGCGCAGCGCGCGGCGCTGGCTGCGTGAGGGCGCGAAGTCGGCCACCGGAATGCGCAGCGGCACGCAGGCGCGGCAGCCATCGCAGTAGGGTCGGTAGGTAAACATGCCGCTGCGCCTGAAGCCGGCCGACACCAGACCGGAGTAGGTGTCGTCGTGAATCAGGTGGCTGGGGGTGGCCACCTGCGAGCGCGCCTGCCGCTGTGGCAGGTAACTGCAGGGGTAGGGGGCCGTTGCATAAAACTGCAACGACCGCAGCGGCAACTCGCTCAGGTGCGTCAAGGGTCGTTGGCCAGAAGTTGGATCGGGGGCTCCGTCGGGCAAGCCGGCGTCGCGTCGTTTGAAGTCTTGCTGCCGATGGTTTCGACG
>JBDSMV010000190.1:0-10909 GCA_039915715.1 Rubrivivax sp.
CCTTGCCCTGATAGTCGTCGGGAAACTGCAACGGAAAGGTCTTGTTCTCGCCGACCTTCATGCCGCGCACGGACTGATCGAACTGCTCCAGCATCTGCCCTTCGCCGATCACGAACACAAACCCATCGGCCTTGCCGCCAGGGAAGGTCTCGCCGTCGATGCGGCCTTCGAAGTCGATCGTCACGCGATCGTCGACCTGCGCACCTTCCGTTTGCGGGCGCAACCCGAAAGTGCGGCGCTGCTTGCGCAGGATCTCGATCGTGCGCTCGATGGCCGGCTCGGTGACTTCGGTGGCGACGCGTTCAACCTCGGCTTCAGCCAGGTCGCCGATCTTGACTTCCGGATAGATCTCGAAGGTGGCGTCGAACGCCAGTTCACCGTCTGCCGCCTTCTCGTTCTGGGTGATGCGGGGCGGGCCAGCCACGCGCAGACGGGCTTCGTTGGTGGCGTCATTGAAGGCCTGGCCCACGCGGTCGTTGACGACCTCGTGCTGCACCGAGAAGCCGTAGCGCTGCGCCACTACCGACATCGGCACCTTGCCCGGTCGAAATCCATCGGCCTTGACGGTGCGCGACAGCTTGCGCAGCCGGCTCTCGACCTCGCCATTGATGGTGTCGGCGGGCAGCGTCAGCGTGATGCGGCGCTCAAGCTTTTCCAGGGTTTCGACTGTGACGGCCATGGTGTGTCTTCTCTGATCTGATGGCTTGGAGGGGCGGCCTGCCGGGCAGGCTCAGCCGATGAAGGTTGCGGGATGCGGTGGTGCGCGGGGCCGGACTCGAACCGGCACGCCCGTGAAGGCGTCAGGACCTAAACCTGGTGCGTCTACCAATTTCGCCACCCGCGCAGGGTTGTCTGACTGTCTCGCGACGTTGGCTGCCCTGCTTGGCCGATCCCGGCGAACCGCGAAGTTTAGCCTGCCCTTCGTGCGCAATCGCGCACAGGATGCCGCCTTCACGACGAGCCGGCAGGGCTGCATCGTGCAGGAAGTCGGAACGGGCCGCCCAAGGTTGCGAGAATCGCAGACTGTGAGCGTCGACCACTACGAGAACTTTCCGGTTGCATCGGTGCTGTGTCCGCCGGCCCTGCGCCCTGCCGTGCGGGCGATTTACCACTTCGCACGAACGGCAGACGACATCGCGGACGAGGGTGACGCTGTTGCCACTGAGCGCCTGTCCGACCTGGCCGACTACCGCGCGGACCTCGAATCGACGCTGGCGGGGCGCACCGCCAGTCCGCGCTGGAAACCGGTGTTCGGCGCGTTGTCACACGCCGTGTCGGCTTTCAGCCTGCCGGCCGGTCCTCTTCACCACCTGCTCGACGCCTTCGAGCAGGATGTCCGCAATCCGCCTTACGCCGATCGGGAGGCCTTGCTTGGATACTGTCGACTGTCTGCGAACCCGGTCGGTCGGCTGTTGTTGCATCTGTATGGCATCCGCGACGCGGTGTCGATCGGCCAGGCCGATGCCATCTGCAGTGCGTTGCAGCTGATCAATTTCTGGCAGGACCTGAGCGTGGACATGCCGCGCGGCCGCGTCTATCTGCCAAGTGCCGATATGCATGCCGCGGGGGTGCGCGCCGACGACTTGGGAGCCGGTGTCGACACCGAACTGTCCCGCGCCTTGGTCGCGTGTCTCTGTGCCTGGGCCGCCAATTTGATGCGACAGGGCGCGCCGCTGGCCCTGCGGGTACCTGGGCGTGCAGGATGGGAGCTCCGCTTGGTGGTGCAGGGTGGATTGCGAATTCTTGAGAAGATCGGCCGCATGAACCACGCCGTGTTGTCGGAGCGCCCGGTGCTGTCGTCCGTCGATGGGGTCCTGATCGCCTGGCGAGCGCTGGGCATGCGTGCCAGCCATCATCCAGGGCAAGACCCGGCAGCCGGCGCCCGAACCTGATGCCGGCCGTGCCTGTCAGCTCGATGACCCCGCAGCAGTATGTGCAGGACAAAGCTGCGGGCAGCGGCTCATCGTTCTATTACGCGTTCTTGTTCCTGCCCCAAGTGCGGCGCGCGGCGATCACCGCGTTTTATGCCTTCTGCCGTGAGGTCGACGATGTCGTCGATGAAGTCAGCGACCCCGGCGTGGCGGCGGTCAAGCTGCAGTGGTGGCGCACCGAGGTCGCGCAAGCCTTTGCCGGCTCGCCCAGCCACCCGGTGACGCAGGCGCTGATGCCGCTGGCCGCTGCGCACGGCATCACGTCGGCGCACCTGCGATCGGTCATCGAAGGCTGCCAGACCGACCTGGACCAGAACCGCTTCCTGGACTGGACCGCCTTGCAGCGCTACTGCCATCTGGTGGCTGGTGTGGTGGGCGAGGTCGCGGCCAACATCTTCGGCCGCACCGAAGCCGCCACCGTGCAGTACGCGCACCGGCTCGGTCTTGCGATGCAGTTGACCAACATCATCCGCGACGTGGGCGACGACGCCCGGCGGGGCCGCATCTACTTGCCGGTGTCCGAGCTGCAGCAGTTCGATGTCAAGGCGCACGAATTGCTCAAGCGCGACGAACCCTGGGGTTACAGCGACCGTTTCGAAGCCCTGATGTGCTTCCAGGCCGAACGCGCTCACCGCTGCTACGACGAAGCCTTTGCGTTGCTGCCTACCGCCGACCGTGTGGCCCAGAAACCGGGCCTGATGATGGCCAACATCTACCGCACCCTGCTGCGCGAGATCGAGTCCCAACGGTTTCGCGTCCTGCACCAGCGCACCTCGCTAACTCCCCTGCGCAAGCTGTGGATCGCCACCCGGACGCACCTGCGTGCCGGCTGACGACGGTGCGCGGCGCCAGGCGCGCGAGCCCGCGATTCCGCTGACCGTCTGGCCGTGAAGGTCGCAGTCGTCGGGGGCGGCTGGGCCGGGCTCGCAGCCGCCGTGCGCGCCACCGAGGCCGGCCACGCCGTGACACTGTACGAGATGGCGGCGCAACTCGGCGGACGCGCACGCGGCGTCTCGGTCGATGGTCTGGCGCTGGACAACGGCCAGCACATCCTGATCGGTGCCTATCGCCGAACGCTGGACTTGATGATCACGGTCGGGGTCGACATCGCAGCGGTCTTCGACCGGCGCCCGCTGGCGCTGAGTTACCCGGACGGGCGAGGCCTGCAACTGCCGCACGGGCCCGCCGTGCCCGCCTTCGTGCGAGGCGTGCTGGCAGCCGATGGCCTCGACTCAATGGACCGCTTGTCGCTGCTAACGTCAGCAACCGGTTGGGCGCTGCGCGGCTTTCGCTGCGATCCCTTGCTGACCGTTGACGGGCTGTGTCGCCGCCTGCGCCCTGCCGTCAAGCGGCTGCTGATCGACCCGCTGTGCGTGGCTGCGCTGAACACCCCGGCTGCCGACGCCAGCGCTGCGGTGCTGCTGCGGGTCCTGCGGGATGCGCTGTTTGGCGGTGCCGGCGGTGCTGATCTGCTGCTGCCCCGCCGTTCGTTGCACGAGTTGCTGCCAGGGCCGGCTGCGGCCTGGCTGCGACAGGCGGGTTGCCAACTGGTGCTGAGAACCCGCGTGCCGTTGCTGCAGCGAGCGGGGGCTGACGGCTGGGCCGTGGCCAGCGAGCGTTTCGACGCTGTGGTACTGGCCTGCCCGGCCGTCGAAGCGGCCCGCCTGGCACAACCGCACGCTGCCGCTTTCGCGCAGCGGGCCGTCGCGCTGGCGCACGAGCCGATCGTCACGGTCTACCTGCGCTGCCCCGGCGCGCGGCTGCCAGCGCCGATGACCGCCTTGTTCGATGGCCCCGAGGCGCCAGCGCAGTTCGCTTTCGACCATGGCGCACTGGGCGCCTCGCCCGGTGTGTTCGCGTTCGTTGTCAGCGGCGCCCGGCGCTGGGTCGACGCGGGTCTCGACCGCACGGCCGACGCGGTGATGGCGCAGGCCGGCTCAGCGTTCGCACCCGGCACCTGGCCCGAGCCCCCGACGCTCCTGAAGGTATTGGCCGAAAAGCGCGCCACCTTCAGATGCACCCCGGCGTTGCAGCGCCCACCTCTGCATGTCGCACCGGGTCTGCTGGCGGCCGGCGATCATGTGGCTGGCCCCTACCCCGCCACATTGGAGGGTGCGGTGCGCTCGGGCGAAGCCGCCGCCGCGGCTCTGGCGAGCGCAACGCCACCATGAAGCCCGGCCAAAGCCGAGAACGTGCGCGAAACCGGTTTTGCCGGGCCGCAAGCGAACGTCGCTGAGCGTGGGGCCCAGTTTCTGCAGCGACCCTCGAGGGAGCTTCAGGAGTCAGTACTTGCTGAAAGGTGCTGCCAAAGGCTCGCCGATGAACAGGCTCTGCTGCGGCCAGGCGACGCTCTTCCAGTAAGCCTCGATCGCAGTGACGCCTTGCACGTAGTGCGCCAGCAGCACTTGAGGGTGCGGAAACTTCTGCAGATGGTTGCAGGGTTCGCTGACTGCGCCATGGCTGGCGGTCGCTCCCGAGGCGATCCACTCCAGTGCCGAACTCTGCCCGGTGCCGCCCAGCAGGTCGCCGCCGAACGAGGTCAGGTGGTCACCGAGCCCACCGGGCACCCAGTCGGGCGGCGGCGTCAAATTCAGGTTGGCGCTGCCGGTGGCCACCATCAACACCCGCCTGGCCGCTGCCAACGCGCTCTCCGGTGCGCGTTGAACGTCGATACCCAATCCCGGCAGCGACCCTGCCGGCGGGTACAGCGCACTGCGCACCGCGCGGGCGCCATCGGCGGTGTCCAGCAACAGCACCGTGACCGGTGCCCGATCGGTGCGGGCCAATGTGCCGTCTGCCGCCACTCCGCGGTCGATCATCGCCTTGGCTGCGGTCACCGAACCCGCCGCCAGCAGCATCGAAGGCCGCATCGAATGGTCGGTTAAAGGCCGGGACGACGGGGAATTGAAGTACGCCGATTGCCGCGATCTGGCACAGCTGTTCTGGCACAAGGCCGCGTCGAAGCCGAGCGCCAACGCGCCAGTGATCGAGTTGCACTCGACCGCGTACGGTGCCGTCCACGCCAGTGCCAGGGCCTGGATGCGCGGACCGAAGCGCACCTCGATGAGGTTGCGCAGTCGCTCGAACTCGTCGCGTGTCAATGCGTTCTTGATCGGCACCGCAACCCGCAGCACCTGTGCAGGCGACACGTGGCGGGCGGCGATGTAGTACTCGCCCACCGCCACCGAATCGGGGTCGGATTCGTTGATCACGAGCCCCAGAGCCGGCGCATACAGTCGGCCGGCCGAGCGAGGCACCGGGATCCACGCCGATGCACGCACCGCTGGCGTCTGAGCCGCGGGTGCTGGACCTGCGGGCGCGCCGCGCGGCGACGTCGACGTCGTCTCTGCGGTTTCCGGGGAAGCAGCCGCTTGGGTTTGCGCGCAGGCGGCCAGACCGCCGAGCGCGGTGGCCACCACCAACAACCCGCTGCAAATCGACCGGCATGCGGACCAAATTTTCGCGATGCAAAATGTCATCAACGGCCGACCGCTTTCAGATGCCCATGAAGAAATCCCCGCAATCGCCGACGATCCAGGTCCTGGAGCGCAGTTTCGCTCTGCTGGACCTGCTCGCATCCCAACCCGAGCCGTTGCCCTTGAAGGAGATCAGCGAACGCACGGGGCTGCATCCTTCGACGGCGCACCGCATCCTGAACGACCTGGCGATCGGCCGACTGGTGGATCGCCCTGTGGCCGGCAGCTACCGGCTCGGCATGCGGCTCTTGGAGTTGGGCAACCTGGTCAAGGCGAGGCTTGATGTGCGCGAAGCCGCCACCGGGCCGATGCGCGAGCTTCACAAGACCACCCACCAGCCGGTCAACCTGTCGATGCGGCAGGGCGACGAGATCGTCTACATCGAACGCACCTACAGCGAGCGGTCGGGTATGCAGGTGGTGCGCGCGATCGGCGGGCGCGCACCCCTGCACCTGACCTCGGTGGGCAAACTTTTCCTGGCGCACGACGACAGTGCGAAGGTGCGCGCCTATGCGACCCGCACCGGTCTGGCCGGACACACGCGCAACAGCATCACCGAACTGGCGCGGCTGGAACGCGAACTGGTGTCGGTTCGCGCCACCGGGTCGGCCCGCGACGATGAGGAACTGGAGATGGGGGTGCGCTGCATGGCGGCGGGCATCTATGACGACCAGGGCACCTTGCTGGCCGGGCTGTCGGTGTCGGCGCCAGCAGACCGCATGGACGAGTCCTGGCTGCAACGCGTCAAGGCCACGGCGACGCAGATTTCGGCGGCGCTCGGATATCGGAGTTAGGGGCGCCAGCTCCCGCAAGCACGGCCGGCCTGCGCGACGCCTATCGGACCTGCGGGAGCCCGGCGCTGGCCAACGGGGTGGCGACCAGCCAGTGGCGGATGCGCTCGGCGTCGCCGATGCGGGAGTACTTTCCAGCAGAATCCAGAAGCACCATGATCAGCTTGCGGCCCGCCAACTGGGCCTGCATCACCAGGCAGCGGCCCGCCGCCGAGATGTAACCGGTCTTCTGCAGGCCGATCTCCCATTGCGGGCTGCGCACCAGACCATTGGTGTTGCGGAACTGCAGGTTGTGGCGCCCCACCGGCACCATCGCTTCGGGCGAGGTCGACAGGTCGCGAATGATCGGATGCTCGAACGCAGCCCGCACCAGACGCGCCAGGTCCTGCGCGCTGGACTGGTTGCTGCTGGACAGCCCCGTGGGTTCGACATAGCGGGTATCGCCCATGCCGAGTGCGCGCGCCTTGGCGTTCATCGCCGGTATGAAGGTGTCGAGTCCACCCGGATAGGTACGGCCGAGCACATGTGCGGCCCGGTTCTCCGACGACATCAGCGCCAGATGCAGCATCTCGCCGCGCGTCAGTTCGGTCCCCTGGAGCAGGCGCGAGCGACTGCCGGTCGTGGCGGCCACGTCGTCGGCCGAGACCGTCAGCTTCTCATCCAGCGGCAGATGCGCTTCGGTCACGACCAGTGCGGTCATGAGCTTGGTGATCGACGCAATCGGCAGCACCGCGCTGGGGTTCTTGCTGAACAGGACCTCGTTGGTGTCCTGGTCGATCACCAGGGCCACGCTGGATTTCAGATCGAGCGCGTCGTCGGCATGCTGCAGACCGCTGATATGCCCCATCGACGGGATCACCACCGCGACGCGGGCCACTCGGCTCACCGCCCGTTTGCTCGGCCGGGCATTTCTCGTGGCTCGGGATTCGCGTGTGTAGGCTGCCGGCTTGACCGATTTGACATTCTTGCCACCCTTGGCGGATTTCACCGTCTTGCCGGAAGCCGCGTGAGTGACCGCAGCGGGGGCCAGGGACATCGACACCGCGACAGCGGCGAGCCAGCACCACCGCACCGCAGCCGCCTTCAATAGCATGTGCAACCTGTTACGCATCCCCACCCTAACCACCTCCGGAACAGTTGCGGCGCAGTCTACGGCAGCAGAAACTCCTTCGCAATCAAAAACTTGCGTATCGTTTCTCATGTGCTGCCTGCAATTGGGCCCCGTCCAGGCATGACACACCCGGTTGCGAGATCGACCCCGGAGGCGGAGGGTCGATCCAGCAACGCTAACCCTGGGCGGCCACGCGGTGCGCGGTGCTCTGCAGTTTGTTCAACGCCGACAGATAGGCTTTCGCCGATGCCACCACGATGTCGGGGTCGGAACCGACCCCATTGACCACCCGACCGCCCTTTTGCAGCCGAACGGTCACTTCACCCTGGGATTCTGTGCTGCCCGATGTGATGGCATTGACCGAATAGAGCATCATTTCAGCGCCACTCGCGACTTTGGATTCGATCGCTTTCAGAGTCGCGTCCACCGGCCCGTTGCCGTCGCTGCCGGCGTGGTGCTCGACCCCACCAATCACGAAGCCGACGCTGGCCTGTGGGCGCTGGCCCATCTCCGAGTGCTGCTTCAGCGACAGCAAACGGAAGTGCTCGACCTCGGGGGTCACGCTCTCGTCGCCCACCAGCGCGATGATGTCCTCGTCGAAGATCTCGCTCTTGCGGTCGGCCAGGTCCTTGAAGCGCGCGAAGGCCGCGTTGGCCTCGGCTTCGGAGTCCAGCGCCACGCCCAACTCCTGAAGGCGCTGTTTGAAGGCGTTGCGGCCCGACAGCTTGCCCAGCACGATCTTGTTGGCCGCCCAGCCCACGTCTTCGGCGCGCATGATTTCGTAGGTATCGCGCGCTTTCAGCACGCCGTCCTGATGGATGCCGCTCGCATGGGCAAACGCATTCGCACCGACGACCGCCTTGTTCGGCTGCACCACGAAGCCCGTGGTCTGGCTGACCAGACGCGACGCGGCGACAATCTGCGATGCGTCGATGCCCAACTCGAGCCCGAAGTGGTCGCGTCGCGTGCGCACCGCCATCACCACTTCTTCCAGCGCGCAATTGCCGGCGCGCTCGCCCAGGCCGTTGATGGTGCATTCGATCTGGCGCGCGCCGCCGATCTTCACACCGGCCAGCGAATTGGCCACCGCCATGCCGAGGTCGTTGTGGCAGTGCACGCTCCAGATCGCCTTGTCACTGTTGGGAACGCGTTCGCGCAGCATGCGAATGAACTCGCCATACAGCTCCGGAACGGCATAGCCCACGGTGTCCGGAATGTTGATGGTGGTGGCACCTTCATTGATCACCGCTTCCAGCACGCGGCACAGGAAGTCGGGGTCGGAGCGATAACCGTCCTCGGGCGAGAACTCCACGTCGTCGCACAGGTTGCGCGCGAAACGCGTGGCCTGCACCGACTGCTCATGGACCTGATCGGGTGTCATGCGCAGCTTCTTTTCCATGTGCAGCGCCGAGGTCGCGATGAAGGTATGGATGCGGGGTCGGGCAGCGCCCTTCAGCGCATCGGCCGCGCGCGCGATGTCGCGGTCGTTGGCGCGGGCCAACGAACACACGCTGGATTCCCGGATCGCATCGGCGATCGCCTTGACGGCCTCGAAGTCGCCGGGGCTCGACGCCGCAAAGCCGGCTTCAATCACGTCCACGCGCAGCTTTTCGAGTTGACGCGCGATGCGCAGCTTTTCCTCGCGCGTCATCGAGGCGCCAGGCGATTGCTCGCCGTCGCGCAAGGTGGTGTCGAAGATGATGAGCTTGTCGGACATGGTGACTGCCTTGGATGTGAAGGGAGGGTGCGCAACGCGTGTCGGAAATGCAAACGGCCCGCTGCGTTGCGCTGGCGGGCCGTTGATCTGGAAAGACGGACGAATTCGATCAGCGCACCCGCAGGGCTCCCGTTAGGTCTAGCACCAGCGCTTGCCGGATCGAATCGTTGGTCGAATGCATCCGCGCAATGTAGCACGCACTTTCGGCCGAGGACGCGTGAACGCAGGCGGTCATCGGTGCAACCCCTGCTCGTCGGGATCGTCGGTGGAGATAGCGATCACGCTGGTGGGCCGACCCTTGAACTTGCGCCAGCCATACACCACGTAGCCGGACAAACCATAGGCGCAGAACAGCGCAAACAATGCCAGTGGCGGGTTCTGGCCGATCAGCGCAATGCCGAGTGCCAACGCCACGATCACCACGAATGGCACCGTCTGCTTGGCTCCCACGACCTTGAAGCTGTAGAAGGGCGCGTTGGTCACCATCGACAAGCCCGCGTACAACGTAATGCCGAATGCGGTCCACGACAACCAGTTGATCTGGCGCACGCCCTTGAAGCCGAAGTCGTCCATGACCCAGATGAAGCCCATCACCAAAGCCGCAGCAGCGGGGCTCGGAAGCCCCTGGAAGAAGCGCTTGTCGACCACCGCGATGTTGGTGTTGAAGCGCGCCAGCCGCAAGGCCGCGCCGGCGATGTAGACGAAGGCCGGCACCCAACCCATCTTGCCCAGGTCGCGCAAGGCCCACTCGTACATGATCAGCGCGGGCGCGGCGCCGAAGCTAACCATGTCGCACAGGCTGTCCATCTGCTCGCCAAAGGCGCTTTGCGAGTTCGTCATGCGCGCGACGCGGCCGTCCATGCTGTCGAGCACCGCGGCGACGAAAATCCCCATCGCAGAGATGTCGAAGCGGCCGTTCATCGCCATCACGATCGAATAAAAGCCCGCGAACAGCGCTGCCAGCGTGATCGCGTTGGGTAGCACATAGATGCCCTTGCGGCGCAGCCTTCGCTTGTTGCCGTCGGCTTCTTCGGTATCGAAACCCGACGGGTGGAAATCGTCCATCACGGCAGCGTCAGTTGCGGCTCTTGTCGACCAGCTTGTTGGCTTTGATCCAGGGCATCATCGCGCGCAACTTCTCGCCCACCACCTCGATCGAGTGCTCGCTGTTGAGGCGACGGCGCGACATCAGCGTCGGTGCGCCAGCCCGGCTTTCCAAGATGAAGCTCTTGGCGTATTCACCGCTCTGGATGTCGGCCAGCACCTGCTTCATCACCCGCTTGCTCTCGGCGTTGATGATGCGTGGCCCCGTCACGTACTCGCCGTACTCGGCGTTGTTGCTGATCGAGTAGTTCATGTTGGCAATGCCGCCCTCATAGATCAGGTCGACGATCAACTTGAGTTCGTGCAGACATTCGAAATACGCCATCTCGGGCGCGTAGCCGGCTTCAACCAGCGTCTCGTAGCCGGCCTTGATGAGTTCGACCGTGCCACCGCAGAGCACCGCTTGTTCACCGAACAGATCGGTTTCAGTTTCTTCGCGGAAATTGGTCTCGATAACGCCGGCCTTGCCGCCGCCATTGGCCACCGCATACGACAGCGCCATGTCACGCGCCTTGCCGCTCAGGTCGGCATGCACCGCGATCAGGTGCGGCACCCCGCCGCCCCTGCTGTAGGTGTCGCGCACTGTGTGGCCCGGGGCCTTGGGCGCCACCATCCACACGTCCAGGTCGGCGCGCGGCACGACCTGGCCGTAATGCACGTTGAAGCCATGCGCGAAGGCGAGCGAGGCGCCTTGCTTGATGTTCGGTTCGACGTCGTCCTTGTAGACGGTGGCGATCTGCTCGTCGGGCAGCAGCACCATCACCACGTCGGCGTGTTTC
>JBDSMV010000067.1:0-3923 GCA_039915715.1 Rubrivivax sp.
CATCGGCGAGAACATCCGCTTGGTGCAGGCGAGCTTCAAGAAGCTCTACAACCTGGAGCGCAGCTTTCTGCCGGACGGGAGCCAGTTCGACCATCTGTTCAAGGACGGCGAGACCTTCATGATCGGAACGGTAGCGGCCACCGCCATGCTGGTGCCCGGTCACACGCCGGCCGACATGGCCTACCTGATCGATGGCTCGGTGTTCGTGGGCGATACCCTGTTCATGCCCGATGTCGGCAGCGCCCGCGCCGACTTCCCTGGCGGCGACGCGCATCAGCTGTACGCCTCGATGCACAGGCTGCTGGCCCTGCCGCCCGAAACCACGATGTACGTCTGCCACGACTATCCGCCCGCCTCCCGACCTGCCCGCTGGCAGACGAGCGTGGCCGAGCAGAAGGCGCACAACATCCACGTGCGGGACGGCATCGGCGAAGACGAGTTCGTCGCGATGCGGCAGGCTCGCGATGCCACGCTCGAGGTGCCCACGCTGATCCTGCCGTCGATCCAGGTCAACGTGCGAGCCGGGCAGTTGCCGCCGGCGGACGACAACGGCGTGTCTTACCTGCGCATTCCGCTGAATGCATTGCCGGTTCATCGCTGAGGCCCGGTCCGCGTGTGGCCGGCGATGTCAGGGATGACGATCCGGGGTCGGTGACGACCTCGGTTCGGATTGAGCCGAGAGCCTGCTCGTTTGCCGACTCGAGCAGTCGTTCAATCCGTCAGCAGTGGCGTCTTGCGAAGGAAGTCATCGCCGGTGAGTTGCTGTAGCACGAATGCAGCCACATCGGCACGAGCGACCTTGCCGACCGTGACCCCCGTCAAGTCGAGCAAGACGCGGTACTTTCCGGTCGCTTCGCCATGGGTCAGCATGCCTGGGCGCACGATGATCCAGTCCCTGTCGCTGTTGCACAGCAAGGCTTCCTGACGATCCTTGTCCTGGTAGATCGTGTGCAGCAGAGTCGGCTCGATCACGCGGTCATAGAAGAAACCACCGTGGCCGCGGCTGTCGCCAGCACCGATGCCGGTGATGCAGACGATTCGTCGGACCGCGTGTTTGCGCATGGCGTCCAGCAAGTGCTTCGTGCCATCCGAGAACAGCGTGACATGCTTGAAAGTCACCCCCGTGCCCAGGGAACAGATCACTGCCTCCTGCCCCGCCATCGCGGCCTCCACGTCCCGCGCATTCAGGATGTCCCCCACCACCCCGTGCAGACGGGGGTCGGACACCACAAGCTTCGATGCGTCGCGAACCAGCGCGGTGATGTCATGGCCTTGAGCCAGACCCTGCTTGACGATCGCCTCGCCCGTTGGGCCGGTGGCTCCAATCAAGAGGAATTTCATGTGATCTCGCGTTTCAGATTGGGTTGCTGCGGCTTGCGCGCATGACAGCGGTTGCGGCGCTGCACCTCGCGGTGTTCATGGCGTCAACGCAACCTTGAGCACGCCATCGCGCTGGTGGCTGAACAGCTCGTAGGCCGCTTCGATGTCGTCGAGCTTAAAGCGGTGCGTCACCATCGCAGCGAGGTCCACCCGACCGCCCTCGATCACCGACATCAGCCGGCGCATGCGCTCTTTGCCGCCCGGGCACAGCGTGGTGATGATGCGGTGGTCACCCAGGCCGGCGGCGAAGGCACCGAGCGGAATCTTCAGATCGGTGGAATAGACGCCCAGGCTCGACAAGGTGCCACCGGGGCGCAGCACGCGAAGCGCCGCCTCGAAGGTGGCCTGCGTGCCGAGTGCCTCGATGGCGACATCGACGCCGCGCCCGCCGGTCAGGCGCAGGATCTCCTCAACCGGATCGACCTTGCTGCTGTCCACCATGTGGTCGGCGCCGATCTTGCCGGACATCGCAAGGCGGTCCGGCAGCCTGTCCACGCCAATGACCACGCTGGCGCCACTGAGCTTGGCGCCTGCCGTGGCGCACAGGCCGATCGGTCCCTGCGCGAACACGGCCACCACGTCGCCGATGCGGATGCCGGCACGCTCGGCGCCGCTGAATCCGGTGGACATGATGTCCGGGCACATCAACACCTGCTCGTCGCTCAGGCCGTCGGGCACCGGCGCCAGGTTCGCCATTGCGTCGGGCACCAGCACGTATTCGGCCTGGCAGCCGTCGATGGTGTTGCCGAACTTCCAGCCGCCCATCGGCTTGAAGCCGTGTGCGGTTCCGGCACCATCCTGCGAGCCCTGGCCGCAGAGGCAGGCGTTGCTCCAGCCGCTGGGGGTGATGGCGCCCGCGATGACACGCTGACCTTCGTGATAGCCCGTCACCGACGAGCCGAGCTTCTCGATCACACCCACCGGCTCGTGGCCGATGGTCAAGCCCTTGGCCACCGGGTACTCGCCCTTGAGGATGTGCACGTCGGTGCCACAGATCGTGGTGGTCGTCACGCGCATCAGGGCGTCCAGCGGACCGACCGACGGAACCGGTTTGTCGTCGATCATGATACGGCCGGGTTCAACGAATATGGCGGCTTTCATCTGGGTCATGCGTTGCGGTGCCTTATGCGGGGCCGGTCGTACGAGAGAACTCTTCGAAGGCCTTGATTGCGTTTGCGGCGTACATCAGCGAGGGGCCGCCGCCCATATACGTGGCCACTCCAAGCGTCTCGTCGACTTCCTGACGCGTGACGCCCAGTTTGACCAGCGTCTGCATGTGAAACCCGATGCAAGGGTCACAACGTGCGGCGACGCTGAGTGCCAATGCGATCAGTTCCTTGGTCTTCCTGTCGAGCACGCCACTGGCAGTGGCTGCGCGCCCCAGCTCGCCGAAGCTCTTCATGACATCCGGCGTGCTGGTGCGAAGGGACCCCAGCGTTGCGGAGACGCCCTGCGTCAGATCGCGGAAACCGGGGGTGGCGTTGGACATCATCGAACGATCGCGACGCGAAATACGCGATCCACCGAACCTGCGTTTTGCAGCATGGCACTCTCCTTGTCAATCAGTCGCAGCATGAACTCCCCTCGAAGGTGGGCCTTGATGCAGATCAACAGGTGCACACCCAGGCTGCAGGTGTTTCCGGTTGTGCTCCCGCCGAGACTGTCGCGGGCCCGGCGCAGCCACTGCTCCGGTGGTGATTTTCAAGACCCACAGCCCCGGAGCGCCAGGCACCGGGTTCGGCGTGTTGCGAAGTTCGACCCCGAGCATCTGGTCCAGGTTCGATGCTGCGTCGGTGCTGACCAGCAGCACTTGCCTGCCGGCGTCGGCCAACGTCAGCGCTGCGGCCGTCGACAGAGACGTCTTGCCGACACCGCCTTTGCCCGTGTCTTCGGGACGCTCGACTTTCACGATCTCCACCGCGACACCCGAGGCCCCTGCAGCCCGCTCGCTCATGCCGACCGTGCTGCGGCACCTGCTGCAACCCGATCCCAGAACTTTGACTTCCATCTCGATGGCCTCCTGTTGTGCAGTCCCACCCGCACGGTGCCGATGCCCGCCGCTGGCAAGGTGTACGCCGACAAGTCGGCACGGTCTGTGCGCTGCCGCACTTGCCTTGACTTGGACAGTCGGGAGGCCGGGCCCAGTTCGTAAAGCGTGCGCGGCGCTGCATGCCGAATCGCGTCGGCGGTTGATCCGAGGTTCAGCGCGGGTCACCGACCGCAGCAGCGTCGCCCGCCCGGCATGGGACGATGCGGCATGGACCACAAGCCCTTCGACCTGGTTGTCTTTGGCGCTGCGGGCTTCACAGGCCGGCTGGCGGCCGGGTCCCCGAAGTCCTGGACCGGGCCTTTCGTGATGGCTCGATCAACACCAGGAATGTGCACCGCGTGCATGCCTTTCGCCGCCCTGCCTGGGGCCGCGACGTCGGTCTAGCCGGAACGCCAACAGAAAGCTCCCACGCATGTCGATCCAATGGTTTCCCGGCCACATGCACGCCACTCGCAAAGCCATTGCCAAGCGCATGCCGGAGATCGATGCCGTG